>CBDUXW010000159.1:0-6962 GCA_965371275.1 uncultured bacterium
GGCCGTCGAGCTCGCCGAGGCTCAGCTCGAGGTCAACCCCCGCGATGCGGGCGTCCTCATGGACGTGGCCTTTTACGATGCCATGCTCGGTCGCAGCGACAGCGCCACCGACCGCATCGAACGCGCCCTGCAGCTGACGCCCGAGGACGTGTTCGTCATGATTCAGGCGGCCAAGGTGTACTACCGCCTCGGCGACGTGGAGCGAGGGCTAGGCCACCTGGGCGCGGCGATCGAGGCCGGCTACACGGTTGCCGAGATTCGTGCCGAACCGGTGTTCGACGGGCTCGCGGGAGATCCCCGATTTGAGGCGTTGCTGGATCCCGGAGAGTCCTGAGGGGCGGCTATCTGGGAACTTCCATGCGCGGGTCGAGCACGACCGTCTCGCCGTTGCACACGAAGCTCACCAGGTAGGAGTACACACCGTTAGGCGCGCCGCCGGCCGGTGGCGCCCCCGTGACATTGCCATTGCCGTCGCTGTTGCCGCCGTTCGACAGCGTCCACGGGAAGGTTCCGCTGGGGATGATCGCGTACTGACCCTGGTAGTTGCCGACGCTGCGCCAGGTTGCGGTGTCGTTGGCCCCCAGATTCCGGCGGAACGGATTGACGCGGATCCCGGCACCCTGGTTCGGGCTGCAGCTGAGCACAACTATGATCTGATTGGGGCCGGGCTGCTGATTTTGCAGCACAGCGGATCCTGCCCCGGGTGCGCTGATGGCGAACGCAGTGCCGGCAACCATGAGCGCGAGAACCGGGGCAACAACTCGTTTCGTGTACATACGGGGAAGCCTCCGTGCGGTTCGAACCGAATCTGCACGTAGCCTTGATGCAGCGGCCACGCGCGAATCTCTCTGGGGTCGTTGCAGGGGTCCCCTCTACAACGCCAGCCGCCGCATTCTGTCGGATAGGCCTCGCCCTGGCAAGCCGCACCGATACCGCCCCTGCCGCTACGGTCGCTGCGCCCCCATCAACTCCCTGATCTGCGCTACAGCCGCCTCGATCTTGAACTCGAGCCCGACGCGGCCATATTCGGCGGTGGCCCGCCGCGGATCGCCCCGAACGCCGTTTTCGGGATCGCTTCCGGCGAGATTGTCGGTGCGAATCAGCGTCGGGTCGAGGGCCAGCAGCTTGGACGTACCGAGGATGCCGGCGTGGCTGCCGATGTCTTCGGCCGACTCGCCCTGGCCCTCCAGCCACTCGAACCAGGCGCCGCCCGGGCGGAAACCGGAGGTGTAGTAATCGCCTGCGTGATGGACGCGCACGCCGCTCCCGCTCCACTCCTCGTTGAGCATCTCGGCGACCTCGGCAAGGCCGCCCTGGTTGCCGCCGCTATCGCCGAGGAAAACGATGTCGGTGAAGCCGTGCGCCCTGAAGCTGCGGGCGGCGTACTCGGCGACCTTCATGAAGTACTCGTTCGGCAAGGTGACGGTACCGGCGTAACGCATGTGGCCGCCCGGCGGATCGACGCCGCCTTCGGGCACGTAATCGAGCACCGGGGCAACCAGCGTGTCACCGAGCCGGCGCGCGATCTGCTCGGCCGTGTACTCCATGATGACGTGATGCTTGCCGAGTACCATGTGCGGCCCGTTCTGCTCGGTGCCGCCGGTCGGGAAGATGATGGTCGTGGTGCCGGCAGCGACAGCGTCGCGCACCTCCGTCCAGGTCAGGTCGGCGAGGAACACGGTGTCGGGTGTCGGCGACGCGGCCGCCTGGATCCGCTCGTAGACAGCGTGGCCGACGCCGGTAATCTTGCCGTCCTCGTCGAGGCGCACGTACTCGTTGCTGATCGTGTCGCCGTCTTCCGAGAGTGTGTTGATGATCACCTGCGTGACGCGACCATCGCGTTTGTTGGAAATTCGCGTGGTGCGCTCGTTGACGATCTCGACGGCGGTCTCGGCGTTCTCCTGACCTTCCACAGGGCGAAACTGGCCATCGAACAGGGTGGAGTAACTCCACTTGGACTCGCCTCGACGGCTGACCGATTCGACGGTGATCTTCATGCCTCCATCACCCCAGGGCTCGTAGGTCATGATGTTGCTCGACGGCGGCGGCGCGTCCGACTTCAGCTTCCACACGCCGAATCGCGGGTTGGTGTTCTGCGCCGAGACGTCGGCGGCGGCAACCAGAACGACGGTGGCCAGCACGAGGCTCATTATCCAATTCCGTGTGCGCATCAGGGGGACTCCTGTAGGTCGGGAGTGTGCTCGAATTTCCGAGGAGGAAGCGCAGGATACTGGGCGGCCGGTGATCGGACAAGGAGCGAACCCCGGCGCAGCCGCGACCCGTTGAGAAGTTCGGGCTAACTGACCGTTGCGCCCACGTCGCGGCTCGGCTCGAGGCCGGCACCGATTTGTTCCCTGGAAGTCGAACCGCGGCGCACTCCGCGGGAACCAACGTACA
Organism: uncultured bacterium; assembly: GCA_965371275.1. Lineage (GTDB taxonomy): Bacteria > Acidobacteriota > UBA890 > UBA890 > UBA890 > CBDCBL01. The sequence goes on from CBDUXW010000159.1 coordinate 2,398, forward strand.
CGTCGCCCGATTGTCCGTGGATCGACAGGACATCGCCGGCCAGCACGGTGCGCTGCGCGCCACCGTCGCCGTCGACGAGAACGGCTTGGTGCTGTCGCGGACGGACGCTCAGACCGGCGACACTGAGAACACCGCAATATGGGCGGTCCTCGATGCCGTGGATGGAGACGGCCGCGTGCGACGTGGAGCCGCCCTTCGCGGTAAGCAGACCGTCGGCTGACAGGATCATGGGTATCTCACTCGGGGTCGGGTTCTCGAGAACGAGGAGCACGCCGTCGACCTCCTCGTGCAAGTCTACGAGACGCGACCTCTGCGTCGCGATATCCGCCTCGTCGAAGGCCACCAGTCCGCGGAAGGCTCCTCCGCGGATGCCGATTCCGCGGGAATCGGGCGTTCCGGGGGCATCGAACGTGCTCGTTTCTTCGTCGGGATGGGTCTGCACCATCCTTGCCTGGAGAACGCTCAATCTGCCGCGATCCACGGTGAACTCGATTTCCTGATCGGTGCCGAAGAACCTCCGGACCTTGGCGTCGATATGGTGGAGCCGTCGATCCAGCATCGGGGTGAAGTCTCCCAAGCTCGCCACCGGCAGGAAGTGAGTGGCGACCGTCATGCCGCCGACCAGGTCATCGCCGCAGGCGGAGAACTTGATGTCGCCTTCGAAGAACCGCTCACCGATCTCCGACACACGAGTTTGCATGATGACGCCGGTAAGCGACGCCGCGGTTTCGTCCATGCCCGGACGAGCATCGCCGCTCCTCCGGTTTCCGGATGCCATTTGCTGAACGATGGCGGCAGTATGCCAGAGGTGACTGAGGCCCTTGATCTCACGATAGCGGCGCGCTCTGTCCCGATCCCACGACGCAAAAACGGCTTCTACCGCAGTGATGAGTTGGCGCTCTGGATCGTCGAGTATTTCTGCCAGCTCGCGGCCGAAGCCGACGTCTTGAATGATCGTCTTCGACGCCTCGGCGACTTCCCGCAGCGCTTCCGGAGGAAGATCTTCCTTGAGGTGTACCCGGTGCCGACGCTTGGCTTCCTCCACGAGGTCGTACTCCTCGAGGTTGAGCCCCCAAGCGATGTTGGCATACGAGGCGAGGAATCGACGGTACGTGTCGTAGGCATACCAAGCGTCGTCGGCAGCGAGCGATTCGACGATCGGCTCGGTCATGCCCACAAAGACGGCCGTCGAGAGCATCCCGGGCATCGAGAACGCCGAGCCGGCGCGCACGGCAAGCAACAGGGGTCGCTCCGCGTTGCCGTATTCCCACTGCGTGCCGTCGCACGCCGCGATGTCGTTCTGCAGGACATGCAGATGATCCACGATCTCCCGATGGAGCCGCGGACGGTCGGAACGATGCAACCCGAGCCGGGGCACTGTGGTTGGAATGATGAAGGCGTCGCGCGTCGGAACGCCGAGATAGCTGAGGTAGATGAGGCTGCTGCCCTTTCCCCCGTAGCGGTCCTGGAGGCTATGCGACGGATCGCGGTCCTCGACGCGGCGCAGGATGTCGTCGGTGTGGGACAGGTGCACGACGTCGTAGGCTTCGGCCTGATCCGGCGGTGCAGAGGTTTCCGGGCGCGGCACCGAGCGCCGACCCTGCAACTGCTCGTCGTGGATGTGGATGCGCGCGACGTCCACAAAGTGCGCCAGGCTGTTCAGGTCGTGCAAGTAACGCTGGAAGTTTCCCTGCAGGGCCCGTAACTCGTCGGCGTCGAGATTCATCCGCCGGCCCATCATTTCGTAGGGCGTGACGACCCGATGGATGAGACGGTGATAGCTGCGCTGCAGACCCTCGAGCACATCGAGGACCTGCTCGTACGGCAGCGTAGTGTCGCTGAGTACGACAGCGAGGTCGCGGAGCTCACGTGAGAACAGCCCGTCATGGTCCAGGTTCAAGGCGCACGTGTGGATGAGCCGCAGGCACTCATCGAGCCGCACACCGTTCTCGTCGTAGCTGGTCGCGAGGTGTCTCTGCGCCAGATAACCCATCTCCTCGAGCAAGCAGTCGAGTTGGTAGAGGAGGTAGCGCTGCTCGGTGAACGCGCTGCGGTCGAGCAGCGTTTCAAGCTCGTGGCGTAGCTCGGAGATCTGCGAGAACGCCGCGAAGAAGGCGCCGCGCTCGTACGTAGCCGTCGCCCGTCCCAACGAACGAAAAAGGGCCTCCTGCTGGTCTTGCTGGATGCTGGCGATGAAGGCGTCGACACAGGCTCGTGCCTCCTGCTCCGTCCGGGCGACGTCGAATTCGGGCGCGGTAGGGTTGCGGACCTGAAGCGCCTCCAGTCGATCCTTGAACAGCGCTCCCGAGCTCGACGACCAGACACCCGCTTCAGCCTTGCGCAGAAGCGTTCGCAGGTGGTGGTCGTAGGTCCACCGGTTCTTCGCCCTGATACCCCGGGCCACCAATACCTCCAACTCCTCTTGCAGGCGATTGTTCGATTCGCACCGCACGAGAGCATCGGCGTAGGAGTCCTGCCACTCGTGCAAGCGCGTCGCAATTTCGGAGTTGCCCAGGAGCTTGTCGAGAGCCACAACGATGCGCTCGACGATGGCGCGCGGCGCCTCGTGATTGTGGGCCTCCAGGTCGGCCTGCGTCAGCCGCTCGCGCGCCGGCGCCGGGAGATCTTCCGGATCGCCGGTCTCCAGGTAGCTCGAATAGGCTCGCGCGAGACGCAGCGTCTTGTCGCCGAGGGCGTGGTGGGCACTGCGTCGCAGCTCGTTGGTGATCGCGCTGCCGCGGACGTGGACCTCGGCCAGATCGATCGTGTCCGCCCACAGCTCGTCGATCAAACTGGGCCGCGACACGAGGCCGGAGACGTTCCGGACCAGGATCCGCAACGGCAGTCGTAGTCGTTGCGCAAACGGGCCGTTCAACAGCAGGGCGATCTGTTCGTTGAGCTTTCTGACCTCGGGCTGCAGGTTCTTGGCGCTGAAGAAGCCCTGAAACGAAGTGCTGCACAACCTCGTGACGACATAGCGGAGGTGATAGACGGCTTCGTGCCGGCTGCCGCACGTGTTGACGCGTTCCAGTAGCGCCGCCATGTCGCGAAGGCGCGCGATCGAGATCTCGGGGCTGCCCTCGGGGTCGAAATCGTAGATCTCTCGCTCCAGGTCGATGGCTTCGCCGCAGCCGCCGGCCGCCGACAAGATCATGTCGTCCGTGACGATGGTCCCGTGCGGCAACCTGCACAGCGCAACCAGTTCGTCGTCGTCGGACCCCGCCGCATAGACCATCACAGAGCCGTTGGCAGTGTACGGAACGAGCAGCGAATCTCGCTCGCGGAAGATTCTGTGATTGGTGATGCCGAAGGAACGGACCCTCCTGCCGACGCTTCCCTTGGTCTCCAGGTAGCGCTGCAATGCCGCAGCCTTGTCGGCTCCGTTGCCGGCGGCGTACGCCGCGTGCAAGGCCCGGTTCAGCGCGGCGATCTTATCGCGCTCTCGCTCGGTCAGGAGCTCGCCGATGAGCTCCTCAGCGGCGCCGTCGGCGCCGCCTACGGTGAGCTCTGCCGCGGCAGCCACGGGCGGCGCTGCCGGCCTGCCGAGGACTTCGGCCGGAAGGCCGGCGACGGGCGCGAGCTCGGCAACGTCGGCGTTCGCCGCCACCTCGTAGATACCCGTTACCTTTCGCAGCTCGCTATGCAGCGATTTCCCCTGCGCCTCCAGGGACCGATTCACCGTGCGCAAGGCAGTGACGTAATCGGAGAACCGGCTACCTTCAATGCGTACCTCGTGGGCAAGCGCCAGGCGCCGGACAACACGCAACATCTCTTCACGTAAGAGCTCGTGAAGCTGCTTGCCCTGCACGTGCGCCACGGCGCGCGCGAGCGCCAACGACACCGCCAACATCGCGTTCATCCCGAGGTTCTGCTTGCGTTGCAGCAGGGCGATGATCTCCTCTTCCGAGACCTCCTCTGCGAGCTTGCCGCGCTGCCGCGCCGTCTCCAGCTCCAGGCCCAGGAGCGTCTGATCGACATCGAGGAGTCCATAATCCGCAACGTTCTCGTTCTCGAAGTGGGGCGCTATGAGCTGGTGAACGTTGGCCACCGCGTTGCGGCAGCCCTTGCCCCGATAGCGTTGGGCGCGCGCGAAAAGAGCCGTCAAAGCAGCGTCACCCACAGCTTCGATTTCCGGCAAGGAAACCTTCGCCTTGAAGGCGTAGACACCCGGCTCCACGTCGCGAAAGAGCTCCGGGTGGCGCTCGATCGGCTCGCGGTCCTCGGCCCACTCGATGAATTCGTCCACCAGATGCACGGCTTCGCCGGTCCCTGCCGAGGTGCCGAGCGGCGTGGCTCCTTTGAACAACAGCCTCACGCCCGCGTCGGGCAGCGACAACTCCGCTTCGACGCCGACGGTGGGGATACCGGCGTTGGTCGGCTCCTCGTAAGCCCGCAGCTTGTGCACCGTCGCTGTTTTCGGCTTGTCCACGGCGTCGGGCTCGTCGGCGTCTTCCAATCTCTCCATCAGTGTCGCCACCGACTGGTACTTGACGAGGCGCTCCGTGTTGGACCCGCCGCCGGCCTTCAAGCCGAGGGCGTTGACCGCCAGCGCGATGTGGGCCTCC
>CBDUXW010000160.1:0-6942 GCA_965371275.1 uncultured bacterium
GACCACCGACGGCGCTGTGCAGCCGGGCTTGTACTCGATCAGCGCCACCGGCGTTTCGACGGCACCCGTCAAGGTGGCGGCCGAGGAGTTCCTCGCCGCGCTCACCGATGGGCAGCGCGCCGTCACGATGTATCCCGTGAACGCCGACGAGTGGCGCAAGTGGCAAAACGTGCACCGCTACAATCGCCAGGGCATTAGCCGCCGCGACATGACGCCGGCGCAGGAAGAGAGGGCCCTCGACCTGCTGCGCGCCGGCCTCAGCGCCGCCGGCTTCGCCAAAGCGCGCGACATCATGACACTCAACGGCGTGCTCGCCGACGTCGTCGACAACCACGAGGAATACGGTGAGGACCTCTACTTCTTCACTGTGATGGGGACACCCTCCAGCACCGAGCCGTGGGGCTGGCAGCTCGACGGCCACCACCTGGTGATCAACTACTTCGTGCTGGGCGACCAGGTAGTCATGACACCGACGTTCATGGGCTCCGAGCCGGCGCGCGCCGACGGTGGTCGACACGCCGGGCTCCGTGTCTTCGGCCCGGAAGAGACCAAGGGCTTGGCGATGATCCGAGCCCTCAACGACGTGCAACGAGCCACGGCGATCGTCGCCGAAGAACCGATTCGTCAGGTGCTGACGCCGGCATTTCGTGACAACTTCGAACTTCGGTACGAAGGTATTTCAGCCGCCGAGATGAACGACTCTCAACGCCGGCTGCTACTCGATTTGGCCCGGGAGTACATCGGCAACATGGACTCCGGTCACGCCGCCGTGCGCATGGCGGAAATCGAGGCCCACCTCGATCAGACGTATTTCGCCTGGATGGGCGGCACCGACGACGACTCGGTTTTCTACTACCGGGTGCACAGTCCGGTGGTGTTGGTCGAGTTCGACCATCAGGGCGGCATCGCTTTGAACCGGGGCGGCGACATGTCGCGCAACCACATCCACACGGTCATCCGCACCCCCAACGGCAACGACTACGGTAAGGACCTACTGCGCCGGCACCACGAGAAATTCGAGCACATCGACGGGCGACACGTGCCGCGTAACCCCGGCGGCTGAGCCACGCCTCGGTAACGAGCCCATAGCGCTTGACGCCGCCGTGGCCCGCGGGCGGCCGGCTAGTCGGTGCTGTAGTTGATCTCCAAGCGCCGCACACTGAGTCCCGCAGCCCACAGAACCAATGCCGTCAGGGCCAGCAGGCCCACGACTGCCACGAGCACCGACGGCGGCTCGGCCGGTGACATCAGCAACTGGATGAGCGCCGGCGCTCCTTGGTCGGTGGGTGCCGGGACAGGCGCCAGCGCCTGCACGTAGTACAGGACGCTGAGCTTCTGCAACATCGCCGGCAGCAACGGATTTACGCTCTCCCAGAAGAGAATGGTCACCGCAGGGATGATCGGATTGCGCAGCAACAACCCCGCTGCCAAGAACACGCTGCCGTAGCCGACGCAGGCGAGCGCCGCGGCGGCGCAGTACCAGAACAGATGCGAGAGCGCCATGTTGGGCCAGAAGGCCGCCAACTGGGATGGCTCCTGCGGCCACAGCATGGCCATGAAACAGACCGCCGCTCCGAACGAAAAAATTGCCACCGAGGCGATCAGGCCGGCGAGATACTTGCCCAACAGCAGCACTTCACGGCGAGCCGGGGCCAGAAACCAGAAGTGCAACGTCTGGTCGAGCATCTCACCGCGAAACAGGTTCATGAAAATGCCCAGACATCCGAAGAAGATCGCCAGCCGAAGGTAGAAATACTGAAAGACGCCGGCGAACACTTCGCGGTCGTCGGCGAAGTCGATCAAGAGCCGGCTTCCTTTTGTGTCCAGCACTCCCGTCTCGAACCGCAGGTGCCAGCGACTGCGGCCGTCGTAGTACGTCATGTAGCGCCGCTCGGGGCGCTCGCGACCGTCACGGAAGGTTCGTGCCGGGGTGGTCCGGTCGACGATCGGCTCGCCGAGGAGGCCGATTACCTGCTCCGGCGTATCGCCCTCGCGGACAGCGGCCAAATCGGCCGGCGCCGTGATACTCCCCGCCAGCGCCCGGCGATTCACCATCACTTCCACGCCGTGCCCCAGGAACACGATCGAAGGGAAGAGAGCGAGTATGTAGACCCACAGGCTGCGGCGCGAGAAAAACACGCGCCGCAATTGGAGGCTGGCGATCATCCAGACTTGTCGGAGCCGCACAGAGGTGCTCATTCCGCGCCTCCGATCAAGTACTTGTAGAGCGCATCGACATTTTCGTCGGCCGCCATGACGGATTCAACACGGTGCCCGGCGATCGACAGGCGATTCAAGCTGCGCGCAAATTCCATGTGATTGCGGGTCATCACCAACAACCCCATTCTGTCCTCGTGGATCTGCACCTGCGTGACGTGGTCCTGCTCGATCAGCAGCGAAGCAACCTGAGAGACCTCCTGACAACGCACCATGTACTGGCGTGGATGCTCGTGGATTTCGTCGCGCACGCTTCGCACGTCGCCCTCGGCGATAATGTTGCCGTTGGCGATCAGGATGATCTGGTCGGAGATGACATCGACCTCGTGAAGCACGTGGCTGGACAGCACCACATGGTGGCCGCCCGCCGCGAACCTCTGGAACACGGCGATCGTCTCGGCGCGAACCAGTGGATCGAGGCCGTTGAGCGGCTCGTCGAGCACCAACACTTCGGGAGCGTGAGCCACGGCCTGGGCGAGTCGGATGCGTTGCCGCATTCCCTTCGAATACGCCGCAATCTTGCGACTGGCGTGCTCGGTGAGGTCGACGAGCTCGATGGCCTTCCAGGTGAGCTCCTCCGCCTCGGCCGCTGAAAAGCCACCGAGCAGGAGCCCCGTGTTGACGAACTCGTAACCGGTAGAGCCGCGCGGCGCTGCATCGTATTGGGTGGCGTAACCGGTGATCCGCATGAGCTGCTCGGGATCGCGCGCCGAGATACCGCGCACGGTTATCGTGCCGCGATCGGGATGGATGAGCCCGGTCATCAGGTTCATCAATGTGGTCTTGCCGGAGCCGTTGGGACCAACGAGACTGCTGATGCCCGATGGAATCCGCAGCGTGACGCGGTTTACTCCCAGCACCTCGCCGTAGAACTTCGAGACACCGTCGAAAACGATCTCGTCGCTGCTGGCCGCGCCGTTGGCGGCGACCATGCCTTCGGCACCAACGACACGTTCGGCGTTCATGACACCACCTGCACGGGCCGCAGTTTGCGCTCCAGGACGAGCAACAAGATGGCCGTCATCAGGCCGACGGCCATGAGGCACTGAACGGCGTTAGGACCCGGAAGCGGTTCGGCACCTAAAAGAGCAAGCCAGATTTGGTTCATCGCCCGCGCCGGGTTGAAGGCGGTGGCCCATTGCACCCGCAGCACGGCGTTGATGATCTCCGATGCGCCGGCGAGGACGAAGAAAACACCGAGAACCAGCGCCCCGGCCACGATGCGCCATTTCACATAGGCGGAGCTGGCCAGCGCGACGAGTCCGACAAGCAACACCCAGAGAAGAACGCCGAAGAAGACGGCGAACCCCAGAGTCCAGTTGGCGGCGAACCACGACCAGCCGGCCATTCCGGATTGCATGCCGAAGAGAAACAGGCCCGGCATCCACGTTACTGCCGACAGCAGCCCCACGAGAACGAGCATTTTCGCCAACACGTACTCCGATCTCGACAGCGGCCGGCTGAAATACAGCGGCAGGGCGCCGTTGGCCAGATCCGGGGCAATGAGGCGAGGGCCGGCGAGGGCCGCGAGCACAATCGCGAAGCTCGATTGAAAGTTCATGAAGAGAACGAAGAACTGGGCGTCGATCTTCATGAACTCCGACAGGTCGCCGAACCCCTGCAGCAAATAGGCTCGATTCACGAGGTAGATGTACCCCGCGCAGCCGAGCGGCCAGAACATTGCAAACACCAGAACAATGGTCACGACGCGCTGTTTCAGAATTTCCTGGCCGGCGAACTTCGGCAGCACCAGCAAGCGCGCCAGGTGTCCCGTGAGCTCACCATCGTAGCGAACGTAGCCACGCCTATAGACTGCCACTTGCCACCGCCTTTTCCGCCTCTGACTCCGGTTCCGGCAACGTCGTTTCGAGGTGGCCTACCGCCTTCAAGAAGATTTGCTCCAACGAGTCGCGCCGGTGGGTGAGGTGGTGCACCAGCAACTCTTCGCGCGTAGCGAGCTGCCAGATGAAGTCGATTTCCACGTCGGGCGGCAACACGATGCGCCAGCGTCCACCGCCTTCGGCCACGCCGTCGGCGCCGCGCTCGCGAAGTGCCGCAGCCAAACCGCGGTCGTCACCCGACACCTCCAGTTCGACGAAGCGGCGGTTGGAGCGCCGCTCCTCCTCGAGGTCGGCGTGATGCACGATCTCGCCGTCCTTCAGGATGATCACCTCGTCGCATACCTCCTCGACGTCGCGCAACAGATGAGAGCACAGCAGAACACCCATGCCGTGGTTCTTGATTTCCCTGACCAACTCGAGCATTCGCGACCGTGCCACAGGGTCTAACCCGTTGGTGGGCTCGTCGAGGATCACGAGCTCGGGCGAGTGCAGGATGGACTGCGCCAGCTTGGCCATTTGCTTCATGCCCACGGAGTACGTCCCGAGCTCGCGATAACGCGCTTCGCCGAGACCGACGTGGAACAACACGTCGTGCGCTCGCTCCAGCGCCACTCGCGGCGGCAAGCCCGACATCTCGCCCAGGATCCGCAGAGAGCGCACCGCCGTTTGCTCGGCGACGAACGCATCGACCTCGGGCATATAGCCGACGCGCGTCTTCACCTCTCGCGCCTCGGAACGGCAGTCGAGGCCGAGGATCCGCGCACTCCCTGCCTCGGGCTTGTGAAAGCCCAACAACGTGCGAATCAACGTCGACTTGCCGGCCCCATTGGGGCCCAGTAGTCCGATCGCCTTGCCAGCCCCCGCCGCGCCGAGCTTGCAGGTGATGCCCTTCAAGACATCCCGCTTGCCCAGTTTTACGTGGAGCCCATCGATCGCGATTATCGGTGTCATGCTCGTCAGCTTACCGTCTGATTGATCGCCTGGTCGGATTCCCGATGCGTCTCTGCCTGTCGTCTCGGTCAATTAGACGGCTGACGAAGCCCAAGGTTCCGCCCAACGTGCCATTTGTCTACATCAGGAGAAAGTCAAATATCAGGCTCGTCAAACGAGAGCGGCTGGCCCAGCGAATCTGATCATCCTCGCCCGTCACTACGATCAGCATCGGCTCCATGCCGCTGCCGAGGCTCAGTGATTCCCCGCCCAAGGCGGCGAGGACGTCGCCGAAGCGGCCGATGTCGAGCCACAAGAAGCCGGAGCTGTGCACGCTGCTGCCGCTCGGAAACTGAGCCAAGAACCTCGACGAGCGAATCAGCGACGACGCCGAATCACGGACGCTGATGGCTCGCATCGCCGTTGCACGATCGGTCGAGGCAATGAGGTAGCCCCGGTCGTATGTCCATGAAAGGGCGACACTGCCGGCTTCCGTGCTCGCCAGCATCTTCCACGTCCGCCCGTTCACGTTCTCTTCCGTGAAGGTCAAGCGGTCGTCGCCAGCGTCCATGTTGGCATTCATCACGTCGACCATGTGCCGCACCGCGCCGTCGAGGGCGCCCGGATTCAGGACCTCGAACGCCGCCATCCAGAGAGGCTCGGTCACCGCCACGCCTTCGATGGCAATGACGAAATCGGTGCCGAGCGACGATGCGATGTCTTCGCGCACGTCGATGCCGGTTTCTTCTTCAATCTCGCTGATCAACGCCATGAAGTCGCCGTCGCCGCCGAGAGACATCAACTGATCGAAGGCCTCGCGAGGATCACGCGTCGAGCCGGCCGAGGCCGCGATGGCGCCGCCGGAAATGTACTCGGCGGAACCGATGCTCCCGGCGCCGGCCAACCACGACGCCATGCCTTCGCGATCGCCGCGGAACGAGAGCGTCGCTTCCGACTCATCTCCGGCCGATCCCGATCGCTGCTCCACGAACAGGAAGCGCATGCTGGAGAGACCCAGCACACGACTCAGCTCTGCTTGCGTGAAGGCGGCATTGAACGTGGCGACATCGATCGCCGCCAGCCAGCCGACACCGCGCCGGTAGTGATCGGCTATCTCGGTAGCAAAGGCCGAGGAACCGCCACCGCCGAGTTGCGCACTCATCAGGGCGAGGTTGGCGGGGGAGTCGGATACGAGCAGCAAGTTCTCGGTAATCTGGAACGGCAGATCTTCGGATGCCCCGTCTGCCGCCGCTTTGATGGCGCGCTGCAGCTCGTCGTGACTTCCCGGGCGCACCTCGGCAAGGAACAGCCCCATGGGCTCCTCGCTCCCGGTGAGCGCGAGGACCAGTTCCTCGCCCAGAAACGTGGTGACACCCTGCAGATGCTGCAGCGCTTCCCGCAGCGACCGCCCGGAATCCGACAGCCACCACTCGCTCAGCGTCGCGTTCGACGAGGCCCGCTGATCGAGCAAACGGATCGCCTCCTCGATGGTGCCGTCGAGGTTGGGAATCGCGAAGTACGCGGTGGTGTTGGTCGGCAGATAGGGCACGAGGCGTGCCTCGTCCCGCATCCCGGTGAGCGCAAGCTCCTGCTCGATCTCGGCCAGCTCGGCAAACAGACTGTAGTAGTCGGTAGCTTCCTGGCTCCAAGAGATCGCCTGCATCATGCCGACCTCCGCCAGCGCCAAGCTCGAGGCCGTCTGCTGGCCGGCGCCCAGCAAGTCGTCGAAGCCTGCGTGCGTGACCGCCACCGAACCCTCGACAACGGAAACCAAGGAGCCGGCGGTGCCGCTCGATACCGCGAATACCGTGCCCTTCACGGAAGCAATAGAGTCGCGCGTTATGACCCGCAGCCGGCCGCGTCCTTGCTCGGCGGCGATGACAATGATGTCGCCGAACTCGAGACGAATGGTGTCGCCACTGAACGCCCCACGCACGGCGAGCTCGGTACGCTG
>CBDUXW010000161.1:0-6939 GCA_965371275.1 uncultured bacterium
CCACACGGGCTGCCGGGTTGGATGAGCGATCCAGAAAGTCGACGGCCGCCTGAATCTTCGGGCCCATCGACCCGGGCGGGAACTGCCCCTGCATCAGCCACATCTTCGCCTCGCCGGCCGTCATTACCATGCTGTCGGTGTTCTTCATCAGTGCCGCACTGCTGCACACCGGTGTCGCCGATACTGCCGCACGCGCGATTCATTCGCTGGTCGGTCCGCGCGAGAAGCTGCTGCTCGTGTTCCTGATGTTGACCGTCGGCGTGCTCTCGGCCTTCATGAACAACGTCGCCGCCGTCGCCGTAATGATGCCGGCGGTGGCCTCGTTGGCGCGACAGGCGCATATTGCGCCGTCACGCCTCTACATGCCGTTGGCCTTCGGCGCGATCCTGGGCGGCACCACGACGCTCGTCGGCACGCCCCCCAACCTGTTGACCGCCCAGGTGATGTCAGAGGCCGGCATCGAGCCCTTCGGCCTGTTCGAGTTCACCCCTTTTGGGGTCGTGTTGCTGGGGGTCGGAATTCTCTACATGCTGACGATCGGCCGCTGGTTGCTCCCCGAGCGCGACATGTCCAGCGGCGTGACGGTGGGCGGCGATCTGACGCAAATTTACCGACTGCGCGAGCGATTGTTTTCGATCCGCGTGCCGCGCGGCTCACCGCTCGACGGCTCAACGCTGCGCGCGGCGCGCATCGGAACGGCGCTCAACGTGAAGGTGGTTGCCGTGGTGCGTGGCGGTGAGAAGCAACTCGCCCCGGCGCCCGACTACGAGATCCGCGGCGACGACCACCTGCTGGTCGAAGGTCGATTTTCCGACGTGCAGGACCTGGTCGGTGTGCAAGGGCTGGAGATGGCGAGGTCGCGCCAGGTGAACCTGCGCGAAGCCACCGGCATCTTCACCGGGGCGACGCTGCTGATCGAAGAGGGCACCCCGACCGTCGGCAAGACGGTTCAGGAACTGAAGGTACGCGACCGCTTCGGCGTGCTGGTGGCGGCCATCTGGCGCGATGGCGAAGTAGTGCACGACCGCGCCGGCGGCATACCGTTGAAGGTCGGCGACGAGGTTCTGGTAATCGGTGACCGCGAACGCATCGAAGCCATCGCCGCCAGCCCGGAGACCGCCATCATCGAGATCGGCCCGGCGGCGGTAAGCCGCTTGGAAGGCGTGTGCTTCGAGCTCAAGGTGGCAGAAGGCTCGACGCTGGTGGGCTCGACGCTGCGCGACAGCCGCATGGGCGAGCTCGTCGGCCTGACGGTCATCGGCGTGGTGCGCGGCGGGCAGCTGCTCACGCCCGGTCCCGACGATTCCTTCGAGTCCGGTGACCGCCTGCTGGTGACCGGAGAGCCGAGCCGCATCGCCAGCCTCATGGAAATGGGCAACGTCGAGGTCGAGGGCGAGATGCCTGAAGCCGAGCTCGAATCCGAGTCGGTACGCGTCGTCGAGGCTGTGGTCGCCCCGCGTTCCGGGATTGCCGGCAAGACGCTTCAGGAGCTCGACTTTCGTGAGCGATACGGACTGCAGGTGTTGGCGGTATGGCGCGCCGGCGAGCCGATTCACGATGGCTTGCCCGATCTGCGCCTGGGCATCGGTGATGCGCTGTTGCTGCAGGGTCCGGCCGCCAAGATTCAGCTCCTGGCCCCCGATCCCGACTTCCTCGTTCTTACCCCCGGGCTCCAAGAGGTGCGGCGCACCGAGAAGGCACCGGTCGCGCTCGCCGGTCTGGGGATCATGGTGGGCCTAGTGGCCGCAGGTTTGTACCCGATCCAGGTGGCGGCGTTCGTTGCCGCAACGTTCGTCGTGCTGGCCGGCGCCGTGACCATGAACCAGGTCTATCGCGCCATCGAGTGGCGGGCCATCTTTCTGGTGGCCGCCGTGTTACCCGTGGGCATCGCCATGGAGAGATCCGGCGCCGCTGCGCTGATGGCCGACGGCGTCGTGAACAGCGCCGGGGAGTTCGGGCCGTGGGCCGTGTTGGTGGCGCTGCTCGTGCTGTCGAGCGCCTTGAGCCAGGGCCTCGATGGGGCGCCGACGGTGGTGCTGTTGGCCCCCGTGGTTTTCCTGTCGGCCGAGCAGCTCGGTATCAGCCCACGACCCTTGATGATGGGCGTCGGCCTGGCCGCGTCGGCGGCATTCCTGACCCCGTTCAGCCACAAGGCGAACCTGCTGGTGATGGGCGCCGGCGGTTACCGCACCGGCGACTTCGTGCGCGTCGGGAGCATCCTCACCGTCATCGTGTTGGGGTTGCTGGCGCTCATGATTCCGTTCTTTCTGCCCTTCTAGAAGTCTGTAACCGAAACCGCAGGAATTGCAAAGTGTCGGTAAAGAAGGGTTAGACGGCGCAACTTTTGCGGGTCGGTAGCCGTCTAATCGTGTAGGAGGGCAGGCACACGACCTGTCCTGGGGGCTCGCGCCCTCGCAGCAGCAACCCGCCTCCCTGAAGGGAACTGGAAATGGTTGAAGGAGCACAGGACAAGATCAACGCTGTGGTCGCCACGTGGCCGGGTCTCGCATCGGGGCCGCATCGGTTCGGCGGTACGGAGTGGCGTCTCGGCAAGCGCGAGATCGGCCACATTCACGGCGATGAGCTGGTCGATATTCCTTTCCCCAAGCGTTTGCGCGACGAGCTCGTGGCGGCGCGCCAAGTGCGCGCTCATCACGTTTTGCCGGACAGCGGCTGGATCAGTCTGCAACTGAACCGCGACGAAGATCTAAAGTGGGCCGTTGTCTTGCTGCGTCACTCGTACGAGTTGGCGCGGCAGCGCCTCGAGCGCCGCGCCGGCTTCCAGGTACCGGCGCCCAAGACCGCCAGTACGGCGCCCGCCACCCTCGCCGAAGTCGCCTGACGAGAATCTTCGAAATTCCGGCAGGCCGCTCGCCGCGGACGGTTCGCCACCACGTCGATGTGGCGGCGTGCTCGTCACGCTTTCCTTGACTCATCTCGTCAATTGACTACAATGTGAACGTGAATGACTTCAATGTAGGCAATTGACGAGGAACGCGTGAGCCAAAGGAATCAGATCGGCGAGTTCGAGCACCTGACGCTGTCGGCCATTCTCCACCTGGGCGACGCAGCCTACGCGCTGCCGATTCGTCGGAAAATCGAGGAGCTCGGCCGCCGCAAGGTGTCGCGCGGCGCCCTCTACACGACGCTGATGCGCCTGGAGGAGAAGGGCTACGTCGATTCCCGCATCGGTGACCCGCTGCCGCTGCGCGGCGGGCGGGCGCGTCGCTATTTTTCGGTGTCACCAGAGGGCCTGGCGATGCTGCGCGCAGCGCGCGAGCGCTTGATGAACTTTTGGCGCGGCCTCGACAACTATCTGGAAGCCGAGAAATGAGCCGCCGCCCGCCCGATCTCGCCGAGTGGATCCTCGAGCGCCGGCTGCCGCCCGGGCCGCTGCGCGACAGCATACTCGGCGACTTGCACGAGGAGTTCGAGAGTCGTCGCGAGCGAGGCGGGTTGCGGCGGCGGCTGGCCACGATCTGGTACTGGCTGCAGGCGTTTCGCCTGAGCCGTCATTTCTCCCACACATGGCACCGTCCCGACCCGGACGGCGGCCCTGCGGGCGCTCCCCGTCCGGAGGCGAAAATGAATCGTTGGTCGCGCGACACGCGCTATGCACTCAATTCCCTGCGGCGAGCTCCCGGCTTCGCCGCCCTGGTGATCCTGACCCTGGGCCTGGGCATTGGCGCCAACGTGGCGATCTTCAGCGTTGTCGACGGTGTCTTGTTGGCCCCACTCTCGTATCCGGAGCCCGATGCGCTCATCACGATCTGGGGTACGTCCACCCGCCAGCAACGCCATCCCGTGGCAGCCGCCGACTACCTCGACCTGACGACCAAGGCCGACCTGATCGACGTGACCGGCCACTGGAGCAACACCGGCAGCCTAACGGGTGAGTTCGAGCCACAGCCGGTTTCGGTAGGCTGGGTTGACCTGGCCTACTTCGATGTCCTCGGCGTGCGTCCGCTGCACGGCCGGCTGCTCCGAGAAGATGATCCGAACAACGCGATACTGCTCGCCCACGGCCTTTGGCAACGACAGTACGGTTCGGATCCGGACATCGTCGGCGACTTCGTGCAGCTCGACGCCGAGCTCTTCGAGGTGGTCGGCGTGCTCGCCGCGGCACCCAACCCGAACGTGCCGTCGCTCGGCGATACGCGCGAGAGCAACGACCTTTTCCGGCTCATGCCGAAGGAGTGGTACGAGGGGTCCGATGATCGCGAGCTCGGGTGGATTCGCCTCAGCGCCCGCATGCACGACGGCGTCGGCCTGGCGCAAGTGCGCGAGCAGCTCGACTTGATCTCTCGAGAGGCCCGGCCGCTGGAGGCCGACAGCAGTAGGCCGGAGCTGTGGTTCGCCGCCGAGCCGCTGCTCGATGACCTCGTCGGCAACGTGCGCCCGACGTTGCTCGCTTTGCTCGGCGCGGTCGGCTTCGTGCTGCTGATTGCTGCCATGAATGTTGCCCAGCTTTTGTTGACGCGCGGCCGCATGCGGTCCGGGGAGCTGGCGATTCGCGCCGCCATGGGTGGCGGGCGCGCGGACTTGTTTCGCCAGCTCGTTATCGAGGCCGGTGTTCTCACCTTGATCGGCGGCGCGTTCGGTGTAGGAATCGGGCTCGCCGGCGTCCGGGCGTTGCTGGCGTTCGCCCCGGCCAACCTGCCGCGACTCGAGATGATCTCGGTCGACGGGCGGGTCCTCGGCTTCGCCCTGCTCGTCAGCTCGCTGGCGGCGGTGATCGCCGGCATTGCACCGGCGGTGCGCTCGAGTCGCAGTGGACCGGCCGACGCGCTGAAGGGACGCTGGTCCAGCGGCGGTCGCGGTTACCGGAGGCTCACCCAGGGCTTGGTCGTAGCCGAGGTGGCGCTGTCTCTCGTGTTGCTGGCGGGCGCCGGGTTGCTGGCGCGCAGCTTCGTGAGTTTGTTGCAGGTGCATCCGGGATTCGTATCCGACAATCTGTTGACGCTATCGGTCACGGCGGCCGACGACCCCGGCGTCGAAGGTGGCCCGAATTTCTTCACCATACTGCGCCAGGAAATCGAGGGAATGCCGGGCGTCGCAGCCGTCGGCGGCACCAATCGCATACCTCTCGGCGGCGGGTTGTTTACCGGCAACTGGGCCAACGAGCAGATGGACGTCGACGCCGAGGGCAAGCCGGAGTCCGACTTTCGCTGGATCACGCCGGGCTACCTCAGGGCCATGGGTACGCGGCTGCTTGCCGGCCGCGACCTGGCCGAGGAGGACACGGAAGAGGTCATCTTGGTCGACGAGAAGATGGCGGCCGCCGCGTGGCCCGACGAAAGCCCCATCGGTAAGAGGCTGTGGACCGGGCAGCTCGGCCGCAACGGTGAGTGGTCGGAGGTCATCGGCGTTGTCGAGTCGATGAACCACGCCAGCGTGGCGGCGGCGGCGCGGCCAACGGTGTTTTTCAACGCCGTGCGGCCGCTGAGCAACCGCATCTATCTGGCCGTCAGGGCGGACGGATCGCCGTACAGCGTCATCGCGGCAGTAGAGGCGGCGGCCCACGTCGTCGACCCCGACGCGACGATCTCCCGGGTTACCGCCATGGACGATTTGATTGCCGACGCCAACGCGCCGTGGCGCTTCGCACTCACCCTCATGGCCCTGTTCGCCGGCGCGGCGATGCTGATCACGGTGATCGGCCTGTACGGGGTGATCGCCTACGCCGTATCGCAGCGCCGGCGCGAGATCGGCATCCGCGTGGCCCTCGGCGCACCGCGCCTGTCGGTTCTACGGTTGGTCCTCGGGCAGACCACCGCGTTGATCGCCATCGGCGCTACCCTCGGCGTGATCGGCGCCCGGTCGTTGACCAGCGTATTGTCGAGCCTGCTGTATGAGACGTCGCCGAGCGATCCGACGACCTACGCGGGTGTCGTGTTGTTCATGATGTTGGCCGGTTTGGTGGGCGCATGGCGGCCGACGCGCCGCGCCCTGCGGGTCGATCCACGCGAAGCTCTCGGCGGCGAGTGAGGTGTTTTCCCCTACATCCTGAGGTGTTTTTCCTGATGGCTCATGGTTAGAGCTTCACGTTCGCGGGCCTTAACCTCATGGGCATACGCCAAGCGCGTGACTTTTCCCCTTCAGGAGACACCCCATGAAGAAGCAGTACGTGGTTGTACTTGCCTTGATTGCCGCGGTGCTGGTTCCGGCCGCGGCGCAGGCGCAGGAAACAAGAGTCGAATTTACGCCCTACTTTGCCTGGCGACACGGCAACGACGTCAACGACACCTCAGGCATACGGGTGAATCTGGAAAGCGGCGTGGCCTACGGCTTCATGGTCGACGTCAACGTCACCTCGAACGTGCAGATCGAGTTCATCTACAGCGCTCGCCGCACGGACGGCACGCTGTTCGTGCCGCCCGGGCTGCCGGAGCTGGGGCCGGTCGGGACCTTCCCGTTCTCGGGCGACGTGGACTACTTCCAGGGCGGCATTTTGTACCAGTTCGACCTGGCGAACCCGAACATCAAGCCGTTCGTCGTCGCCACGCTCGGCGCCGCCAGCATGCGTCCCGACCAGGTCGACGAAAGCCGCACGCGCTTCTCTTTGAGCGCCGGCATCGGCGCCAAGCTCATGGTCTCCAAGCACGTCGGCGTGCGCACCGAGTACCGCATCTTTTCGACGAGCACGGACTTCGTCGGTGTCGGCGGTTGGTGCGATTGGTGGGGATTCTGCTACACGTTCCTCACCAGCCAGCGGCTCTACCAGTCGCAGGTGACCGCCGGGTTGATTATCGCTTTCTGACGATCCGGACAAACTAGAAAACACCCTGAGGCCGGTGGCGCCGACGCCGCCGGCCTTTTTGCGTGGCACGGGTGTTTCGTCGCGACGCCGCGCACGCCCTTGCGGGGGCGACCGCGCGACGGTCACACCGTCGGTAGGGGGTTGTGCGCACGCGGCTATCCGCTACATATTGGCTCCGT
>CBDUXW010000162.1:0-6934 GCA_965371275.1 uncultured bacterium
CTTCTCGCCCTTGCGCTGGTCGCGATCGACGAATGCGTCGGTACAGCGCTCAGCGAGCGAAGCCGTAGCCAGGATATGGTCGATCCGCAGGCCGTTATTCTTGGGGAAGGCCAGCATGCGGTAGTCCCACCACGAATACAACCCAGCGTCCTGGTGGTGGATGCGAAAGGTGTCGACCAGCCCACTGTCGGCCCAGCCGCTGAAATGGGCGCTCAAGTCCTCGTTGTACAGCACACCGCCTTCCCAACGCTCGGGCTTCGAGACATCGCGGGCTTCCGGAGCGATGTTGAAGTCGCCGCAGATGGCGAAGGGGTCGTCGGCGACGCCCGACTGCAGCCATGCATCGAGGCGTGCCAGCCACTGGAGCTTGAACTCGTATTTGTCGGAGTCGATCTGCTTGCCGTTGGGTACGTAGACCGAGACGACTCTCGCCCCCTCGATCGTGCCGCTGATGACCCGCGCCTGCGAGTCGTCGCCGCCGTCGTCGAAGCCTGTGGTGACGTCGTCGATCGGCTTCTTCGAGAGGATGGCAACGCCGTTGTAGGTCTTCTGGCCGTGCACCGCGGCGTGGTAGCCGGCGCCCTCGATGGACTCGTACGGGAATTGCTCGTTGGTGCACTTGAGCTCCTGCAGGCACACGATGTCCGGCGCGCGGGTGTGCAGCCAATCGATGACCCGTTCTTCGCGGGCACGGATCGAGTTCAGGTTCCAGGTGACCAGGAGCATGCCGGCAATTCTGCGCGGCGCCGCCTGCATGCGCAAATCGACGACCGTCGCCCTTGTGCTGCCGGCGCCGGCGAACGATCTTTGGGGCGTGATAATTCGATGTGCTTCGACTGCTTGAGCGCGTGAGTCGACAACGACCTGCCCCGGCCGGAAGGAAACTCCATGAATCGCAGAATGCCGAATCCCAGACTGTCCAACCTCGGATTGCTCTCGCTGCTGACCGTTCTGCTGCTCGCGCTGATCGCCACCGCCGGTGTCCCGGCCGCCGCGTCGATCCAATCGGCGCAGGACGCCCAGGAGGAAGAATCGGCGAAGCCGTCGGGCGGCGGCCTCAGCCTCGAGCCGGAACGCACGATCTCGTTCACCACCACCGAGGGCACGTATATGAACCTCGACGTGTCGCCCGACGGCAACACGATCGTGTTCGACCTTCTGGGTGACATTTACACGGTGCCGGTGGGCGGCGGCCAGGCAACCCGGCTGACCAGTGGCATGCCCTATGACGCCCAGCCGACCTACTCGCCGGACGGCACGCAAATCGCCTTCATCTCCGACAAGAGCGGCAGCGACAACATCTGGGTCATCGACGTCACGGGCGGTGAGCCGAAAGCGATCACCCGAGAGCGGCTGGAGGCCGTCAGCACACCGGAGTGGGATCCCGACGGCGACTACATCCTGGCGCGCCGCCGCGGCCGGCTATGGCTCTATCACAAGGACGGCGGCACGGGCCTGGCGATCACCACGTCGGAGCTTGCCGGCGGCGCCGCCGGACCGATCTTCTCGCCCGACGGCCGTTACGTGTACTTTTCGTCGCGCGGTGGCGGCGGCGGCGGTGGCTTCGGCTTCGGTGGTTTGAGCTTTACGTCGTGGCAGGTGCGGCGTCTGGACCGGATCACCGGCGACGTGCAAACGGTCACTGCCTCGCCCAACGGCGCCTTTCGGCCGGTGCTGTCGCCCGACGGCAACTGGTTGGTCTACGGTGCCCGGCTCGATGCCGAAACCGGCCTCCGTATCCGCGACCTGCGTTCCGATCGTGAGGAATGGCTCGTCTTCCCGATCGATCGCGACAACGCCGAGCGTCCCGGCATGCTCGACCTGATGCCGGCCTACGACTTCACGCCCGACAGCAGCGCGGTGATCATCGCCACGGGCGGTACGTTCCATCGCATCGACGTGGCCGGCAAAACCGACACGGCGCTGGCGTTCAGCGCCGAAGTCGAGCAGGAGCTGGCGCCTTTCGTGTATTTCGAGAAACGCTTGACCGCCGACCCGGTGATCGTGCGCAACATGCGCTACGTCAACCGCAGCCCCGACGGCTCGCGCATCGTGTTTTCCGCGCTCAGCCAGATCTGGGCCATGGAACCGCCCGACGGCGAGCCGTTTCCGCTGGTCCAGCAGGACTTCGGGCAATTCCAGCCGGTGTTGTCGCCCGATGGCTCCGAGCTCGTGTACGTGAGCTGGGACGACCTCGACGCCGGCCACGTATGGCGGCTGCCCCTCGAGGGCCCGAACGCCGGGCAGACCCAGCAGCTCACCGAGCACCCCGGCTTCTACCTGCATCCCACCTGGTCGCCCGACGGCACCAAGCTCGCCTTTTTGAAGGAAGACGCCGCGGCGTTCCGTAACATCTGGTCGCGCAACACCGGGATCATCGTGTGGATGGACGCCGAGGGCGGCCCGCTGCACATTGTCGGTTCGGCGCCGTCGGACAACCGGCTGACGTTCAGTCCGGACGGCACGCGCATCAGCTACGTCGCCGACGTATCCGGCGGTCGGGAAGCCGAGTCGGAGTACGTGTCGGTGCGGCTCGATGGCACCGACCGACGCACCGTTGCCAACATCCAGGCGGAGACCTACGAAGCAGTGCCGTCGCCCGACGGCAAGTGGCTGGCCTTCGCGGTGCGCGAGGATATCTTTGTCGCCGCCATCCCGCTATCGGCCGAGCCGCCGACGATTGGTGAGTCGAGTGGACCGGGCCCGGTGAAGCGCATCACGCGCGAGGGCGGCATCGATTTGCACTGGGAAGACGGCAGCGACACGCTCGCCTGGACCTACGCCGACACCTTCTACCGGATCGACGTCGCCGTGGCGATGGCTCCGGAGCCCGACGACGACGCTGACGAAACGGATGTCGCTCCCGACGCCGACGCTGCCCCCGATGATGCCGACCCGGGTGCGCAGGACGAGGCCGAAGAACAGGCGGAGGAAGAGGAAGAAGATCCCGCGCTGAAGCCCGACGAGATCAAGATCACCATGACGCGGGCGCGCTACAGCCCGCGCGGCACGGTGGCTCTGGTGGGCGCCGACGTTATCTCGATGGCTGATGCCGCCGGCGACGATGCCACGATCCAACGCGACGCCACGGTCATCGTTACCGACAACCGCATCCTGGAGATCGGCCCGTCGGATCAAGTCGAAGTGCCGCGTGGCGCCCGCATCGTCGACGTTTCCGGCAAGTTCATCATGCCGGGGATGATCGACCTGCATGCTCACCTGCGCCCGGCTCGCGAGGTCTTCGAGGAAACACGGTGGTCGTACGTCGCCGACCTCGCCTACGGTGTCACCACCTCGCGCGATGTTTCGACGAGCAACGATTCGTTCGCCTACGGCGAGCTCATCGAGACCGGACTCGCCTTGGGACCGCGCATTTTCAGCACGGGACGGGCGATGACCACCGGCAACGCCCGCATCGAGAGCCTCGATGACGCCCGCGCCATGGTGCGGCACTACAAGAAGCTGGGCACCAATGTGATCAAGCAGTACATGCAGCCACACCGGCGCCAGCGCCAATGGGTGATCCAGGCGGCCATGGAAGAGGAGATGAACGTCACCAACGAGGGCGGCGGCGACTTTCGCCTCGACATGACGATGGTGGTCGACGGCTACACCGGCTTCGAGCACAGCCTGCCGATCGCCGACCTATATAACGACGTGGTGCAGCTCATCGCCCGCTCGCGTACCTGGTACACGCCAACGCTGGTGGTTTCGTACGGCGGCCCGACAGCCGAGTGGTACTTCTACCAGACCACCGAAGTGCACGACGATCCGAAGCTGCGGCGTTTCACGCCGCACGATGATCTCGACCGTCGCACACGGCGGGGGCAGATGAACGCGCTCGACGAGTACCACTTCCTCGCGGTGGCCGAAGGCGCCGCCAAGATCCTGCAGGCCGGCGGCAACGTGGGCATGGGCGGGCACGGCGAGCAGCAGGGCATTTGCGCCCACTGGGAAGTGTGGGCCCTACAAATGGGTGGTCTGTCGAACTACGATGCCCTGCGCACGGCGACCTCGATCGCGGCTGCAGGCCTGGGATTCCAGCAGGACCTCGGTAGCGTCGAGGTCGGCAAGCTGGCGGATCTGATCGTGCTGAACGCCAATCCATTGGACGACATCCGCAACACCAACACCATTCGCTACGTCATGAAGAACGGCGAGCTGTTCGACGGCGATACCATGGACATGTTGTGGCCCGAGACGCGGCCGCTGCCGGCGCCGCGATTCCGTAACGGCGATCCGGGTGGTCGATGATCGATTTCATGAAGGGCCTCATGGCGATCGACGTGATCGACGTCGCCCGGTACGTCCTTGGCGACCGGCAACCCACCGGCTTGCGGCGTTGAGAGGCCATCTGCGGCGTTGCCGTTCCTCGACGATGACGGGCATCGTCGTCGTCGCGGCGCCTTGCATCTGGCCTCTCAACGCCACAACCCGGCCTTACGACGTCCCGGCTAGAGCGCGGCGACGCGCTGGGCGAGCAGGGTCGCCCAGTCGGTCGGGTTGGTGGCCGCGGTGAGTGGCGTTCCGGCGGCCAGATCGATGTTGCCCGACGGCGTGTCGCCGAACATCTCGAGCGTCCGGTGCCCGGTGTCGGTCACCGTCATGTGGATGGTCCCCGAGTCGACGGTGAGTACAGCCATCTGACCGTCCGCGCTGTCCCACTTGGCGAAGATCGCCGCTGCCGTGAGGTCGGGCAAGTGGTGCCCGCTGTGGGGGTCGGACGACACGATCACCTGGCTGGGACTGAGGCGCGTGATGCGCTCCCACTGCGTGCCGTTGGGACTGCCGTGGTGCGCGGCGCGCAGCACCTGGCAGTTGTCCTCCATCAATCGCTCGTGGTCGAAGAAGCTCCAGTTTTCCATTTGCGCGTCGCCGGTGCTGATCATCCGGAAGTTGCGCCACGCCAGGCGGGTCATGATCGACAGGTGGTTGGTGTTGAAAACGTTGGCGTCCTCCAGCATGCGCACCAAGCCGTTGGTCGGTCCCAAGAGCTCCAGGAACGGCGCGTCCTCGTCGACCGCCGGGCTCTGGCCGCCCTGAGGCGGCGCCATCGTGCCGTCGGGGTACCAGCGGCTGTAGCCCGACAGGAACGTGGTGTTGGCGTTTCGTTCTTCGAGCCGGCCGATGAGCGTTCGGTACGTCGCCGGTCCCATCCCGAACTCGTGCCAGAAGGGCGCCACCGTTGCCTCGATGATGTTCTTTTCGAGCACCAAGCGATTGGCGCCGCTGAAGTGATCGCCGTGCGGGTGGGTGATGATCAAATGCTCGATTGTCCCGTCCAGGCCGAGGTCGTCGAGCAGGCGGATCAGCTTGGTCGGCCGTATGGCGTCGATGACCACCACCTGGCCCTCGGGCGACACGATCACGGAGGTGTCGCCCTGGCCGACGCTCAGCATGTAGACGTGGAGGTTGCCGTCGGGACTGGCGATCATCGGGTCAGCTCTTTTGCTTCCGGTGGAGTCTTACGAATGCCTTCTCGGCGCGGTCTCCTTCGCTCCACGAGATCTCGCTGAATTGCTGCGCCCCCAGCGCGTGCGCCGGGTCGATGCCGTCCATCGGGATTTCCTCGAGGGCCTCGACGATCTGTGCTTGCTGCGCGGCACGCGTGTCCATTTGCCGGCGGCGTTCATTGAGCGACGCGGTGGCGGCAATCGGAGCGGCGTCAGCCGGCGCGGCGTCGCGATCACGCAGCGCCGCGTCGATGGAATCGATGCGTCCCTCGAGGTCCGCGGCCGGTATGAATCCGGAGCCGCGAGTCTTCCGCCATTCGTTGGTCGCCGAGAAAATCGCGAAGAAGGCGCGGCCCAGAGCTTCCGGATGGCACTCGGGGCGATAGCCGTAGAGCTCGGCGAACTCGTTGAAGTCCGGAACCGTGCAGTCCAGATCGACGCCGTCGGGAAAATCCACGAGAGCTTCGGCGGAGATCAGGTCGTCGTCGCGCAGGCGCTCGAGCTCCTCGGGCGGCATGAAGTACACCAACCGGAACCGGCCGGCGCTGACCTCGTAGTAGTAGACCGGTTGGCTGGGTGATGCGATCGCCATGGCTAGCTAACCCTGATTGTAGGCAGCAACACGGTCCCCGACCGAAGTATGCCCGCTGCACGGCTGAGTTTCACCCGCCCCCGTGGCAGAATCGGCGACACCGCAGCCCTGGCACCGCTACCCACCCCACTTACACGCAGGGAGTATCAAATGGCCGACATCACCATGTGGAACCTCGGACCTTCACCCAACAGCATGAAGGTTCGCATTGCGATGAACTTCAAGGGCATTCCCTTCGACACCGTCGAAGTGGATTTCATGGACGAAGAGCGCGCCTCGGTGGTCGAGGTTTCCGGGCAGCCGCTGACGCCGGTCATCAAGCACGCCGATACCGTCGTGTACGACTCGCGGGCCATCTTGCGCTACCTCGACAATAACTTCCGCGACACGCCCTCGCTGTTCTCTACCGACCGGCCGGCGATGATGGAGCTCGAGCGCGAGGAGAACTACGCGCGCGATGCGATTGCCAATCCGATAGGGATGGTTTTCGGTCAGGCGTTCGAGGAGTCGCCGGATCTCGATGTGTTGGCGCAAGCGTCCGGAATGATCCACGACGCCACCGCGCCGTACGAGGAACGCCTACAGGGCCAGGACTTTCTGATGGGCGACCACTTGACCGTCGTCGACGTCACCGCCGCGCCGTTCGTGTCGTATTCCATGGTGCCCGCAGAGGCCGGGGGGCCGGACAATCCGATCGTCCAGTTCTTCATCGACAACTTCCACCTCGGCGAAGGCCGCGACAAGACGCGCGAGTGGGTCGGCCGGGTGATGGCGTACGACCGCTAGAGCAGGACCAAACGGCGATCGGCTCCGATATCCACGCACCGGATCCACCAGGGTTGTGCCGCGGTCTCCTAGCGCCCCGGGATCGCGCCGGCGCGGTACACGG
>CBDUXW010000163.1:0-6928 GCA_965371275.1 uncultured bacterium
GGTTGTAAATCTTCGACAGGCGGTGTTCTTCAGCCTGGTAAAGTTGTAGCGGGTCGCTATAGCGAACGACGGTTCGATAGTCGTCGATGGCGCGTTTGATGACCGCGGCCCACAACAACCGTTCAGCGTGATCGGCATTGAGTTCCAACATTCCGCAGTGGCCTCCCGGGGGTCGGATACAAGGATGAAGGACCCACCAGCTGCGAACGCAACTAGCTTCTCCATGTAAATCTGCGCTGCAGCGATTATAGGAGCAAGACCGCTCCGGTCGTCAAGTTTTTCCGGAGGTTGTCGCCGCGATACTGCGCATGAGCGTGAAGCGGTGCGTCGCGACTCCTCACCTCCACCACGGTCTGCTAGGCTTGCTACGCTTTCTCGGATCCTCGGTCGCACGCGCGCCGGTTCACCTCGGAGCCGGTGCGAAACTCGGAGTCACTGCATGCGCGAGCGCAAGCTAACCACCCTGGTACTGACGCTGACCCTGTTCGCGGTGGCCTGTTCCGGCGGCTCGCAGATAGCGACAACGACCGCGGCTCGCACCGATGCGCTCGAGAGCATCGGGCAGGTTGCCGTCGGCGCGGCGGGCGCGGTGGTGAGCGTCGACGGGTTCGCGACCCAGGTGGGAATCGACGTCCTGCAAGACGGTGGTAACGCCATGGATGCGGCGATCGCCGTCGGTTTCGCTCTCGCCGTGACCCACCCGGCGGCGGGCAATCTGGGCGGCGGCGGATTCATGACGATCTATGTCGCCGACGAGGATCGCTACACGACGTTCGATTTCCGGGAGAGGGCGCCCGGCGCCGCAACCGCCGACATGTATTTGGGCGACGATGGGCGTCCGGTGCGTGGTATCAACCGCATGGGCTGGCTGGCGCCGGGTGTGCCGGGCACCGTGGGCGGCTTTGCATTGGTCCACGAGAAGCTCGGGCGATTGCCCTGGGAGCGGCTCGTGGAGCCCGCCCGACGGTTGGCCGACGAAGGCATACTGCTGCTTCCGTACCTGGCCCGTTCGCTTGCCAGTGCGGCGCGCAGATTCGAGCAGTTTCCCGCCTCGCGTGCCGCGTTCCTGAAGCCCGACGGTACGCCTTATGCCGAGGGTGAGCGACTCCGGCAGCCCGATCTGGCGTGGTCGCTCGAGCAGATCCGCGACGGCGGGGCGGACGCCTTTTACAAGGGCGAGATCGCCGAGCGCCTGACCGCGGCGATGGAGGAAAACGGTGGGCTGATCACGATGCAGGATCTGGCCGACTACGAGGCCAAGGAGCGCGAGCCGATCCGCGGTACATACCGTGATTATGAGGTCATCTCGATGGGGCCGCCGAGCTCGGGCGGTGTGGCGCTCGTGGAGATGCTGAACATTCTCGAGACCTTCGACATGACCGGCCTCGAGTCCAACGACGCGCAGGCCGTCCACCTGATGGTGGAAGCGATGCGGCAGGCCTACATGGATCGCGCCACGTATCTCGGCGACATGGATTTCATCGACGTGCCGATCGAGCGCCTGACGTCGAAGGAGTACGGTAGCGAGCGCGCTGCCTCGATCACGGCCGATCGGGCGCGCAGCAGCGCCGAGCTCGGGGCGGCGATCATCGTCGCGCCGGAATCGATGGAAACCACGCACTATTCGGTGATCGATGGCGACGGCAACGTGGTGTCCACCACCTACACGATCGAGTCCGGCTACGGCTCCAAGGCCATGGCGCCGGGGACGGGTTTCCTGCTCAACAACGAGATGAGTGACTTCAACGCCTGGCCGGGAATTACAGCCGGTTTCTACATCGGCACGGACGCCAATCTGATTGCCCCCGGCAAGCGCATGTTGTCGTCGATGACACCGACGATTCTGGCGCGCGACGGCAAGCCGGTGATGGCTGTCGGCAGCCCGGGCGGCAAGACGATCATCAACACGGTACTGCGCGTCATCGTCAATGTTGTCGACTTCGAGATGGGTCTCGCCGAGGCGGTCGCGGCACCGCGCATCCATCACCAGTGGTTGCCCGACAGTGTCAGCCTCGGCCGAGGCTTCCCGCAGGAGGTGGCGGATACGCTCACGCGCATGGGGCACCAGGTCACGATTCGCGGCACGCAGGGAGACGCCCATTCGATCTTCATCCTTCCCGGCGGGGCGCGGCTGGCGGTGTCGGATCCACGCCGCTCGGGGGCGGCAGGGGCGTATTGAGCGACGGCACCGCCATGCAGGCGCTGATCAAGGCGACCCCCGAGGCCGGTCTCGTCCTCGGTGAGGTCGAGGTGCCGAGCATCGGGGCGCACGATGTGCTGATTCGCGTCGCCGCGGCGTCGATTTGCGGTACCGACCTCCACATCTATGAATGGGACCAGTGGGCCTCCGGCCGCGTGCGCCCGCCGCGCGTCCTGGGGCACGAGTTTTGCGGGCATGTGACGGCGGTCGGCGGCGAGGTGTCGGAGTTTGGCGAAGGCGATTTCGTCTCCGCAGAGGGGCACGTCGTGTGCGGTGTCTGTTATCAGTGCCGCACGGGCGCCAAGCACGTATGCCAGCACACCGAGATCATCGGCATCGATCGTGACGGTGCGTTCGCCGATTTCGTCGCGGTTCCGAGCGGCAACGTGTGGCGTGTTGACCCACGCATCCCCACCGACTGGGCTTCGATGTTCGACCCGTTCGGCAACGCGGTACACACCGTGTTCAGCGTCGACGTACGCGCGCAGCGCGTCGCGATTTTCGGTTGTGGATCGATCGGGCTGTTCGCTATTTCCGTGGCCAAGGCGTTGGGCGCCGCGGCCGTATATGCGATCGATGTGGTCGACTTCCGTTTGGATCTCGCCGCGAAAATGGGTGCAACGGCGACGCTCAACGCCACCGCCGGCGATCCCGTCGAGTGGTTGCGCGACCTGGCCGCCGATCGCGGCGGCGTGGACGTATTGCTCGAGATGTCCGGCCACCCGCAGGCGTTCAATCAGGGCCTCGAAGCGCTGCGCGCCGGAGGCTCGGCGGCGATCCTGGGAATTCCGTCAGATCCGCTGACTATCGACGTGGCCCGCGACGTGGTCTTCAAGGGCGTGACCTTGGTCGGCGTCATCGGGCGGCGGATATGGGACACCTGGTATCAGATGCAGGCGTTGCTCGTCGACGGCAAGGTCGACCTCGACCCCGTTCTCACCCATCGCCTGAAGCTGACCGAGTACGAGCAAGCGTTCACGGCGCTGGCAGACGGCAGCGCCGGCAAGATCGTCCTCACGCCGTAGCGCAGCAGCCTTTTTCCTCCACCCGTATAAAAGCGAAGGGCGCGTTTGCTACAATCGCGCCCTTCGCTAGTTGCCAGGTAATGAGAAGCGGGCCGGCCGGCGCAGCCCTCAACCGACGGCGGGAGGCAGCCATCGGCCCCGGCCGGCCCGCTATGTCTTTACTGGATCTTTTGTAACTTCCCCTCTTGTTTCACCGACCGCTGCACGCGGTCAGCGCCCGGCAGCGGCGCGACGAACATGACCGCCGCCCACCCCAATGCGGCCCGTTCGCCGCGCACGCTGACGAGGCATCTCTTTGAACCTACGAGCATCCCGACGTCGCTCCACAGTTCATGCACTTGTAGCAAACGCCGCTACGCACCATCAGCGAGCCACAGCCGTGGCACAACGGCGCGTCAGGCTGCGGCACGAAGGCAACCGGTGGGGCCGCTCCGATGTCGGTAAAAAGCGGCGTCGACGGCGCGGCGGGAGCGTCTTGCTCTGCGCCGTCGGCGATGGTGTCGCTGCCGACGTCTTCGAGCGTTTCGAGATCTTCTTCGGTTTGCATGCCGATCTCGGCGCGCTCCTCGACGGTGAGGAAGCGCAGCCCCAGCCACCGGAAGATGTAGTCCGTGATCGACTTGGCGTACGGAATTTCCGCATTCCCGGTCCAGCCGGATGGCTCGAAGCGGGCGTGGCTCAGTTTGCCGACGAGGAACTTCAGCGGCACCCCGTACTGCAGGGAGAACGACGTCATGCAGGCGAATGAGTCCATGAGGCCGGAGATCGTCGAGCCCTGCTTGGCCATGGTGACGAACAGCTCGCCGGGCGTCCCGTCTTCGAACAGACCGACAGTGACGTATCCCTTGTGGCCGCCGATGCTGAACTTGTGGGTGAGCGACTGGCGTTCGTCGGGTAGCTTGCGTCGAATCGGGTGGACGCCGGCTTCTTCGGCGAGGCGCAAAGCCTGCGCACCGGCGCTGGCGGCGCTGGCTTGGGCCGAGGCGCTGCCGGCGGTGGCCAACGGCTGGGTTCGCTTGCTGCCGTCGCGATAGACGGCGACGGCCTTGGTGCCGAGGCGCCATGCCTCGAGGTAGGCCTGGCCGATTTCTTCCTCGCTGGCGTTCTCGGGGACGTTGATCGTTTTGGAGATCGCGCCGGAAATGAACGGCTGCACGGCGGCAACCATCTGCAAGTGCCCCATGTAGTGGACGGCTCGCTTGCCGCCCAGAGCACGGAAGGCACAGTCGAACACCGGCAGATCCTCTTCCTTCAGATGTGGCGCGCCCTCGATGGTGCTGTGCTCGTCGATGAACTCGATCATGTCGGCGATCTCATCGTCGCTGTAGCCGAGGTTCTCGAGCGCTGCGGGCACCGTATCGTTGACGATCCGCAATGTGCCGCCGCCCACCAATCGCTTGTGCTTCACCAGTGCCAGATCGGGCTCCACGCCCGTGGTGTCGCAATCCATCATGAAGCTGATCGTGCCGGTCGGCGCCAACACCGTGGCCTGGCTGTTGCGGTAGCCGTGCGCTTCGCCGGCCTCGACCGCTTGCTCCCACACTTTCTGCGCCCAGCGCCCGAGGCGCTCCGGAATCAGCTTCTGATCGATGTCGTAGGACGCGTCGCAATGCGACCTCATGACATCGAGCATTGGTTCGCGATTGCGCGGATAGCCGGCAAACGGGCCTTTTACCTCGGCGATGCGCGCCGACTGCAGGTAGGCTTCGCCAGACATGATCGACGTGACGGCGGCCGACCAGGCACGCCCGGCGTCCGAATCGTAGGGCAGGCCCAGTTGCATCAGGAGGGCGCCCAGGTTGGCGTAGCCCAGTCCCAGCGGCCGGTAGTCGAACGAGTTCTTGGTGATGTTGGGCGTCGGATATTCGGCATAGCCGACGATGATCTCCATACCCGTGAACGTGACATCGACGGCTCGCCGGTATGACTCGACGTCGAACGAGCTGTCCTCACGGACGAACTTCATCAAGTTCAACGACGCCAGGTTGCACGCCGTCTCGTCCAGGAACATGTACTCGGAGCACGGGTTGCTGCCGTAGATCCGGTCGGTGTTCTTGCACGTGTGCCAGCGGTTGATGGTGTCGTCGAACTGCATCCCCGGATCGCCGCATTGGTACGTACACGCGGCGATGTTGCCCATGATCTCGCGGGCCGGCAGCTTGTCGATGGGGTTGCCGTCGACGCGGCCGATGGTCTCCCAATCGCCGTCGTTCTCTACCGCCAGCATGAAGGCGTCGGAGGCGCGAACACTGTGGTTGGCGTTCTGGAAGAACACCGATGCATACGCCTCGCCGTCGAGCGCCGAGTCGTAGCCGGCTTCGATGAGCGACCAGGCCTTGCGCTCCTCGTGCGCCTTGCTCTCGATGAACTCGACGATGTCCGGATGGTCGACGTCGAGCATCACCATCTTGGCGGCGCGCCGGGTCTTGCCGCCGCTCTTGATGACGCCCGCGAACGCGTCGAAGCCCTTCATGAACGAAACCGGGCCCGAGGCGATCCCGCCGCCCGACAGCGACTCCATGGAACCCCGCAGGCGCGACAGATTCACGCCCGCGCCCGATCCCCACTTGAAGATCAGTCCCTCTGTCTTGGCGAGGTCGAGAATGGAATCCATCGTGTCGTCGACGTGGTTGATGTAGCAAGCGGAACCTTGCTGCCGCTCGCCGGCGACGCCGATGTTGAACCAAACGGGGGAGTTGAACGCCACCATCTGGTGCAGCAGCAGGTGTGTCAGCTCATCGGAGAAAACCTCCGCGTCTCCCGTGGTCGCGAAGTAGTTCCCGTCGATACCCCACTGGGCGATGCGGCCGACGACACGGCCGATCAGTTGCTTGAGGCTCGACTCGCGCTCGGCGCTACTGAGTTGGCCGTGGAAGTACTTCGAGGCGACGATGTTCGTTGCACGCTGCGACCAGAAGCTCGGAAACTCGACGCCCTTCTGCTCGAACACTGTTTCACCCTCGGCGTTGAGGATGACCGCGTCGCGGTGTTCCCACTCGATGGCGTCGTACGGATGGACGCCGTCGGCAGTGAAAAATCGCTTGAAGCGGAGGCCCTTCGGGGACGCCTTGTCGGCGCCGTCGGTGGAGCTTGCCTCTTGTGCGGAAGTGGTGTTCGGCTGCGACGACGACTCGGATGCGTCTGTGTCGGCCGCCTGGCTATCAGGCTCTGTGTATTCATCAGCGGCCATTGTGGGTCCCTCCGATAATGAAGCTGGTGACCCGCCAACCCCGTTCAGGGGCACGTCGGGGTGACGAATCAATTTACGATGCCGGAAAACCCAGCATTTATACGTGCCCTGGAAGATGGTGTCAAGCACCAAAGCACAAGATATTGGGTAATCAACAGGTTTGGTCTACCAGGGGTTGTGGAAAACCTGTGGATACCGTTGTTGACTCTCGGCCCAGAGTTCACTATATATCACGTTCACCGATACACGAAAATAGAACGAAAACAGGAGAAGATCAAGGGTTTGTGAGGTGGCGAGCCGGCGCGGGGAGGAGCGGTGTCGGGAGGGGTGGTGGCAGCGCCGGTGCTCTGTCGGGAGGGGCGGTGGTAGGACGGGTGTTTCGTAGGGAGTGGCGGCGACGGTGCGGAACGCAGTTCAATTTTTGCGAATACGCGCCCCCGCTTTTTTTTGAATGCCCACCACCCGCCCCCTCCGGTCGCTGCCTACGGCAGCTCCCGGCCCCTGGGTGCACAG
>CBDUXW010000164.1:0-6925 GCA_965371275.1 uncultured bacterium
GCCGCCCGTGACCTTTCAGCCGGCCGACGACGCGATTTCGTTTTTCTTGTTGCCGCAACGGGTCGCCGGCCGCATGGTGGGCGCGCTCGGCGTGTTGGCGCTGCTGCTGGCCGTGGCTGGTGTGTACGGAATCGTGTCTTACGCCGTCGGCTGCCGGCGCCGCGAGCTCGGCATTCGGGTGGCATTGGGTGGCGAGCCCGGCGGCCAGGTGGCACTGGTGATGCGCGGTGGGTTGCTGCTGGTCGGCGTCGGTATTGTCGTCGGTGCGCTCGGGGTGGCCGCCCTCGCGCCGCTATTGCGCAGCTTCCTGTTCGAGGTCCAGACCTTCGATGTGCCGGTCGTGTTGATCTCGACGGGGGCCATGCTGCTGGCGGCAGTGATCGCCGCCTACGTGCCGGCGCGGCGAGTGCTCAAGCTCGACGCCATCGAGGTGCTGCGCAGCGATTAGGCGAGCTCGAACAGCCTCGTTGTGGGCAGGTTTTTCTCGAATGTGACCGTCGATTCAACACCCTGCGCCGCGGCGCGCAGTCCGATCAGGAGGTCGGCGAGGTCGATATTGCTTCCCCGCCCGCGCCGGATAAGGGCGATCAACAAGTCATAACTCTCGAAGCAGAGCGCGGGCATGCCGGCGAGTAACTCGAGGACGTCGATGACCTCGGAGCGGGAGAAGGCGTACGTGGCTCTCAGAACCCACATGAGTTCCAGCAACACCAGTTCGGTCAGGAGCAGGGGACTACCGGCCCGTTCCGCTGCCAGCAGCACCTTCTTGGCGTGCTCGGCCTGTCGGCGGTCGTCGTTGACCAGAAAGCGCACGACGACGTTGGTGTCGAGCGCCTTCATTTGGCTGCGGGGTACTTCTTCCGCACCGCTGCAGCCACCCGCCTCTTCGATTCGGCAGCGCTCACGGGCCTCTTGGCCTTATGCGAGAACGCGCCGAATGCCGACTCCACGGATGTCGTGATCGGAATCACGCTCACCGAGCCATCGTCGCCCACCCGAAACTCCAGCTTGTCGCCGCTACTCACGTCGAGGTGCTCCCGGACTCGCTTGGGAATGGTGACCTGCCCCTTAGATGTGATGGTCGCGATGGCCATGATTCCGTGATTCCTTACAATTATGTAATACCTTACAAAATTGTATCACACGGAATCGTATCAAGCGCTTGCTGCATCATCTCGTCGTTCCAGAAACGCAGCCGGGCAAGCGGCCGACGAACTCCGCCAGCAGCTCGTTGAAGGCCTCGGCGCGCTCGAGGATCAGGAAGTGTGAGACGTTCTCCCACATGTGGTACTCGACGTTCGGACCGATCTGCTTGACGTAGTCGATGTACTCGGGCGTCCATGTGGGTTGTTGGGCGAGTAGGGCGAGCAACGGAACATCGATCTTGTCGTCCTTCCAGATCGCCGGATCGACGAATGATTCCAGCTCACCCTCCATCACATGCTTGGGTGTGGCCATCATGTCGGCCTTGATCATCGCCACGTCCGCTTCCGAGAGCGAGAACATGGGCATCATGTCGGCCATGCCGGCGCGGAATTCCTCGAAGTCGGGACGCGCGAAGGCGGCGCGCATCCAGTCGGCCATTGCCGGCGCGATGGTGTTGCGGAAGGAGCCGTCGATCGCCACGATCGCCTCGGTGCGCTCCGGATACATGCGGTAGAACTCGCGCGCCACCGGTACGCCGTTACTGTGACCCACGAGCGTGGCGCAGCCGATGCCCTCGGCGTCCATCACCGCGGCCACCGAGCGGGCGAACAGCTCCATCGTGTAGGCGACCTCGGGCTTGTCGCTGTCGCCGTGACCGATCAGATCGACGGCGACCAGGCGGCGGCCGACGTCGAGATTCGCCATCTGCTCGCGGAATGCCTTCAGGCTGCTGGTGGCGCCATGAATGAACACGAGCGCGTTGTCGCCGGCGCCCCGCGTTTGATAGTTGATGCGCCGGCCGTCGAGCTCGGTGGAGCTCGGTTCCTGCGCCCACGCCAGCGCCAGCCCACCGGAGGCGCCCACGACGACACCTATCGCCAGTAGTGCGTGCAGCGTGATTTCAGCCTTCATGGAGACACCGGATCTTTCCTTCGGAGCGTCAGCCGGCGGCAGCGGTTTTCTGCAACCGACAGTACGTAAACGGCACCTCGTTGCCTGACGGCGTCGTATGAATCTCGGTGCGACACTCGCGCATCTGGAAGTCGTCGCCGAGTAGCTCCGTCAGACCGGGGGCGTCATATTGCCTGATGTCGAGGCCGCTGCATTGCTCCGGCCCGTCGGGTGAGAACGCCGACAGGACGGCGTGGCCGCCGGGGGCCAGGGCCCGCGACAACGCGTCAGCGTAGCGTGTGCGGTCGGCGGCATCGGTCAAGAAGTGCAGGGCGGCACGATCGTGCCAGAGGTCGAAGGCTTTCTCTCCCAGATCGACCTCGGTCACGTCGCCCACGATCCACGTCACCTCTTTCGCGGCCGAACCCAGGCGCTGTCGGGCGATATTCAGGGCGGTTTCTGAGATATCCAGCGCGGTGATGCACTCGTAGCCGGCGGCGAGCAAGTCATCGACCAGCGTGGAAGCACCGGCGCCGATATCGATAATGCGACCGCTTTTCGTCAGCCCTGTGGCGCGGATCAGCTCGAGCGACATGTCGAGACGGGGGCGGTACCAGCTGACCTCATCTGCCTCCTTGGCGCTGTACACGGTCTGCCAGTGGGCTTCGCGACTCATGAGACTACGTTAAGGCCGCCGCCTGCGATTGTCACCCGCCGAACAGCTGCTTGCGCGACGTGCGAGCACATTCGTGACGTCTACGGCGGATCCTTGGCCCGGCGCTCAGTACTCCGTCGGGCGCAGCAGACGGATGAATGCCGAGTGCTTCAAGTGGGTGCTCATGTCGACCCGCAATACGGTGCCGTCGGGTCGCACGTACATGTCCGGTCGGCCGCCGCTTGGTCTGCGCAGCCGCAACGCCTCCTCTTCCACGCCGCCGATGTCGACGGTGGTGACCTCCTCGAAACGCAGCCGCGTGCGCGACAAGCCCCGCCCTCGCGAGGGCCTGTTGAAGAGGCTGGTGGTGCGAGCCGCCAGCGGGCTGGGCCTGAGCGACATGTACTCGATGTCTCCCACTTCCTGGATACCGGCGCCGGCGAGGATCAGGCTGTACAGCGCCGGGTTCTCGGACCCGGATACGTAAACGCCGCGGGGAATCGTCGGATCGACGAGCGGCGATGACGGGACGCTGAACTGGTACGCGCGGATTCGCATCGAGAAGCGGTTGCGCGCCGCGAACTCGCCGTCTTCGAAATTCAGCGTTACTTCTTCCAGGCTGCTTTGCGTCGGTGCGTTCTCGAAGCTCCCTCGATACTGCACGCGCAGTGGGAAGCCGTGCTCGTTCACCGTGAGCTCCATGAAGCCGCGGAACACCATCAGCTCACCGCGGCTGAACCAGTTGGGGGTGCGTTCGTACCGGGTAGCTTCGTGTTCCAGGTAGAAGTTGATCCGCCGATTCGACGGCTCGCCGCTGATCGATTCCAGCCGCATGATCCACAGCTCGCCTTCGCCGGGTTCCAAGGCTCCGGGAGGTCCGATGGCGTAGCGTCGCTCTTCGCCGACTTCGAAGCCGAAAGCGCCTGTTGCGGCGACCTGCTCCTTGTTCGCGGCGTCGGCCCCGGGGGCCTGCTCGTTGGTCGCCTCGGCGCCCTGCGCAACTAGCGTGCCAACGCACGACAAGGAGACCAGCGCCGCGACAAACGCGTGTCGTGCGCCGGCGATGAGCGGGTGGGCACTTCTAGAATCGTCGATCAATGTTCCTTATCTCGAGGGAAACCTAACTCGATTCTAAGCTTCTCACCCCGCGTTTGGCATAGTTTCCGTGAGCGCGTCAGCGCCCGAATACCTGGAGAGAGACCGCTAGACGGTGCGACATTGTCGGCCGCGCCCGGTGGGCTGCCTCGCCACTGATTGCTTCTCTGGAGTTTGCTCGTATCCTGCAGTAGGCTCCGGCTCACGGCGTGGGGACCACACCTACCAGGGAGGAAAAGTTGCTCGGTGATTTGTTGTACGAGGAAGCGGCCGCTGCCGTAGAAGTACGCGAGCTCGGCTCGGACGAAAACGGCGACAAGGTCGAGGTAACGCTACAATCGTCCGGAGAGATACAGGGTGTCGCGCACACGAGCGAGTGGACGTACTGGTCGCTGACCCGGCCCGACGGCACGATATACGGCGAAGGCACGGGTGTGATGACCACCGCCGACGGCGACGTCATCAACCTGATCGGTAACGGCGCCTGCCAAGCGGCCGGAGAAGACGGCTCGATCAGCTATCGCGGCGCGATTTACTTCCATACCGCATCGGAAAAGTTCGCTGCCCTGAACGGCGCCATGGGCGCACACGAGCATGACGTGGGCGCGGACGGGACCGCCACGACGAAAGTTTGGCAATGGAGCTAGTACAGCACGAGCAGCGGCCGTAGCTGTTGCCGTTTCGCGTCTCCTAGACGGCGCTCTTCCGGCCACAAAAAAGCGCCCCACTCCCGGGGGGGAGTGGGGCGCTGATCTTTGTGAGCGCGTCAGCGCCCACCTAGCGATGAGACACTGCTAGGTGGTGCGAACGTTCTCGGCCGAAAGTCCCTTGGGACCTTCCGTGATGTCGAATTCTACGTTCGCGCCTTCGGCGAGCGTCTTGAACCCGTCACCCTGAATCGCGGAGTGGTGGACGAACACGTCCGGACCACCCTCTTGGGCGATGAAACCGAAACCCTTCGCATCATTGAACCACTTAACGGTACCGCTGGCCATTTTGCTGGCCCTCCTCGATGTTAGAACTACCAACGTAGCTGCTCCGCGACAGGAGTTCTCCGAGGGCACAACAAAAAGCCGCCGGCTGTTGCTCGGCGGTTACCTCGATATCCGTCTAAAGCAAACTACAACCAAGTAAAAGGATATATCAGATCAGGAAGCGATAAAAGCCGGTTAAACAGCGAAAAATGTCATCGATAGTAGAAGCGGAATCGGCATGTTGCCGATTGATTTCTCAGTCCTCGACCATCTTGTGGCTGGCCTCGACCCCGTAATCCATGCCGTAGACTTCTTTGAGTTGTTCGATCTTGGCCAGCGTTTTGGGCTCGAACGGGCTCTTGCCGGCGAAGGCGGCCAGCACGATGCCCTCGAGCAGGTCGCCGAGCGTCATATCGAGGTACTCGGCCAGCCCCTTGAGGACCTTGAGCATTTTCTTCTCGATGCGAACACCCGTTTGAACTCTCTCGATCTTGATGGCCATGGTGCGCTCCTTCGCTGACGTCGTCCCGGCGATCCTTGTTCGTACATGAATTGATATGTACCATGGTAACACCTCGCGGCCGCAGCGGCCGCCATGGCTCAGCTCGTTCCCCGGGATGAGAAGGAACATGGATCACATAGCTCGCGATCTTCGCTTCGCTCTTCGTGCCGCCCGGCGAAACCCCGGATTCACGTTGGTCACCGTACTCACGCTGGCGCTGGGTATCGGCGCCAATTCCGCGGTGTTCTCGCTGGTCAACGGGATTCTCATCCGGCCGCTGCCGTATCCCGATGCCCAGGAACTGATCGTGTTCCGCCACGCGGCGCCGGGACTGGGCCTACCGCGCCTGGGGCTGTCGGGGCGTGATCTGGTGAGCTACGAGCAGGTGGTGACGAGCGTCGAGGGGATCGGCCTTTCGGTACGGGCTACAGCGGATCTTGCAGGTGAGGGGGAGCCCGAGCGGCTGTCGACGGCGCGCGTAGCGGGCGACTTCTTCGCCGTCCTCGGCGTGCCTCCGGCAATCGGACGCCCGCTGCAACCCGACGACAACGACCCCTTTGCGGTCCCCGCCGTGGTTGTCAGCCATGGCTTCTGGGCACGCCGCTTTGGCGCCGATAACGAGATTGCCGGCCGAACCGTGCAGCTCAACGGAATCACTCGCCAGATCGTGGGCGTGATGCCGCGGGCATTTGCCTACCCGCACGAAGACACGGATGTCTGGTTGCCCGACCCAATCAACGAGGCCTCGCCGCCGGCCGACCACGTCTACACGGGCATCGCCCGAATGCGCCCGGGAGTGGGTATCGACAACGTGAGGGACGACTTTCGGGCCGGTATCGACAACCTGGCGAACGTGGC
Source organism: uncultured bacterium (assembly GCA_965371275.1). Taxonomy (GTDB): domain Bacteria; phylum Acidobacteriota; class UBA890; order UBA890; family UBA890; genus CBDCBL01. Next base: position 6,122 of record CBDUXW010000164.1, read on the forward strand.
GCCCGAAGTGTTCACCCCAGCGTTTCTGGAGCGCGCCGGTTTCGCCCCGGTCATCGAGCCGTTGGGGGCAACGATCATCGGCGACGTGGCGGCGGCGCTGTGGATCTTGCTCGGCACGGTGGGGTTCGTGTTGCTGATTGCCTGCGCCAACGTCGCCAATCTCTTTCTCGTGCGGGCCGAGGGCGCGCAGCACGATCGTGCCGTGCGGGAGGCGTTGGGTGCGTCGCGGTTCGACCTGGTACGCGCCCATCTGGTGGAGAGCAGCGTGCTGGCGGCGATGGCGGGAACGGTCGGGTTGGCGGTCGGGACGCTCGGCCTGCGCCTCACGAGCGGCGTGGCGTCCGGGGCCCTGCCGCGTCTGGACCAGGTCGGTCTCGATCTGAACGTGCTGGCGTTTACCGCCCTCGTCACGGTCGTTGCAGCGGCATTGTTCGGCATGCTCCCGGCGCTGCGCTACGGCACGACGATCCATTCGACGCTGGGGACCGGGGCACTGGGTCTCAGCGGCAATGGTGTGACGCAACGCATTCGCAGCTCGCTGGTGGTCGTCCAAGTGGCCGTCGCGCTCGTCTTGCTGGTCGGCGCCGGCCTCATGGCACGTAGCTTCCGCGGCATGCGGGCAGTCGACCCCGGATTCGCCACCCAGGGGGTGTTCACAGCCCGCATCAGCCTGCCGGAGGGCTCGTTCCGCTCGGCGGAATCGGTGGGTGTTTTCTTTCAGAACCTCATCGACGAGGTCCGCGCCTTGCCGACGGTGGTCGCGGCCGGCGCCGTGAGCCGGGTGCCGCTGGGACCCGAGGCGAC
>CBDUXW010000165.1:0-6920 GCA_965371275.1 uncultured bacterium
CAAGGTGATCGAGGTCAGCGAAGACAACGTCGAGGCGCACCTGCTGCTCGGCATCGCACACCGCGACCTCGGTCAGCCGCGTGTTGCCCGCGAGCACTACGAGCGGGTCGTCCGGTTGGCGCCGGGTACGGAGCTCAGCGAGCGGGCCCAGGCGGCTCTGGCTCGTATGCAGAACTGACACTTTGCAGTGGGTGTTATTGGCCGCTCTCTAGGCCGCACGCGCGAGCGGCTCTCCGGTGCATTGCAGCGCGCCATGCGGCGCAAACCTGATGAAGCGTCGCTCGAAGCGCTCGAAGAGGCACTGATCGAGGCCGACGTCGGACCGTCAACGGCGCTCCGGCTTGTCGAGGAGCTCCGCACACCGGGCGACAGCGAAGCCGTTCCGCGCCTCCGTTTGCGTACGGCAATGCTCGACCTGCTGGCCGGCGCCCAGAACAATGATGGCGAAACCGATTTGCCGGTGTCGAAGCCAAGGATCATTCTCATGGTGGGTGTGAACGGCTCGGGCAAGACCACAAGCACCGCCAAGCTCGGAGCGCTTTGTCGCAGCCGGGCGCAGAGCGTGATTTTCGGTGCGGCAGATACATTCCGGGCCGCGGCTGTGGAGCAGCTCGAGATATGGGGCGAGCGACTCGGTGTTCCGGTAATTGCGCACCAGCCGGGCGGTGATCCGGCCGCAGTCGTTTACGATACGTGCGAGGCGGCCCGTGCGCGTAACATCGATATCGCGATCATCGATACCGCTGGCCGCCTGCACACTCAGGACAACTTGATGGCCGAGCTTTCGAAAATCCGTCGCGCTGCCGGCAAGGTAGTCGAAGGCGCGCCGCACGACGTTCTGCTCGTGCTCGATGGGACGACCGGGCAGAACGGCCTGCGTCAGGCCGAGGATTTCCTCGAACACGCGGGCGTCACCGGCTTGGTCTTGGCCAAGCTGGACGGCAGCGCCCGCGGTGGCGTAGCGTTGTCGATCGCCGCCGAGCTCCGCCTGCCGATTCGCTACGTCGGCACCGGCGAGGGTATCGACGACCTGGCTCCCTTCGACGCCGAAGCCTATGTCGACGGGTTGCTCGGCGAGGACAATTGATCGCGGTGGGCGACCGAGCCGTCGATCGGGCCTACTTGAAGGAGTGTCTCGAGCTCGCCGCCACGGCGCGTGGCTCGACCAGCCCCAATCCCATGGTCGGCGCGGTCGTCGTCCGTGACGGAGAAGTGGTCGGGCGTGGCTATCACCGATGCCCCGGCGACCTGCATGCAGAACGCTTGGCGCTGCAGGATGCCGGCGATGCTGCCCGGGGCGCCACGCTCTACGTCAACATCGAACCGTGCAGCCACCAGGGGCGCACGCCGCCGTGCGTCGACGCCGTACTCGAATCCGGCGTCGCACGCGTCGTGGTGTCCACGGCCGACCCTGACCCAAGGGTTTCGGGTGGGGGCTTCGAAGCGCTGCGTGCCGCCGGCGTCACCGTCGACGTCGGCGAGCTGGCGGCGGAGGCGGCACGCCTGAACGAGGCCTATCTCACCTACAAGATCCACGGCCGGCCGTTCGTCACCGGCAAGGCGGCGCTGTCGCTCGATGGCCGTTTGGCCACCAAGCATCGGAGCTCGCAGTGGATCACCGGCGAGGCCGCCCGCGAGCGAGCCCACCGACTGCGCGCAACGAGCGACGCGGTCATGGTGGGTATCGGTACCGTGCTGGACGACGATCCACGACTCACGGCGCGCCACGGAGGTGGCGACGGACCACGCTTTCGCGTTGTTCTCGACTCGAAGTTGCGGACACCGCCGGATGCCAAATTGCTGGCTCAGGACGACGGCCGGGTGCTGATCGTGACCCGCTCAACGGCTGCCGAAGATGCCCAGGTTCGGCTCGAGTCGGCAGGCGCTGAGGTGGTTCGCGTGGGCGACTGCCCGAGCGGGGGGGTGGCGTGGCCGGATGTGCTGCAAACGCTGGCCGACCGAGAGGTCACGTCCTTGCTGCTGGAGGGCGGCAGCGGCTTGCTTACGAGCGCATTCGAGGCTGATATAATCGATAAGCTGTTCCTCATCTATGCGCCTCTCCTGATCGGCGGCACATCAGCCTTGCCGCTCTGGGGAGGCGATGGCATCGGCGACCTCACGGCAGCGCCGCGCCTCCGTGACGTGAAGCGGTTCGACCTCGGGGATGACTGGGTAGTCGAAGGCTATCTGCACCCCCCGGAGCCACCGGGCTAGCGACGCGGGCTCGGGGCGCACCGACCGCCGACCGTGAGTGACCGAGAAGACCACACGATCCAGCCATGTTTACCGGACTTGTCGAAGAAATAGGGACTGTTACGGGTATCGACAGCGTGCTGCACGGCTCGCGACTCACGATCGCCACCCGGTCGGTGGCGAACGGGCTGTCGATCGGCGACAGTGTGGCGGTGGACGGCGTTTGCTTGACCGCAGTCGAGGCCGAGGGCAACGAGTTTGCCGCTGAGGTGTCGCCGGAGACCATCGCGCGCACCAACCTGGTCTTCTACAAGATCGGCACGGTGGTGAACCTGGAACGGCCGTTGGCGGCCGGCGCGCGCCTCGGTGGTCATTTCGTGCAGGGACACGTCGATGCCACCACGACACAAACCTTCAGCCGTGAAGAAGGTGAATTTCTTCGCGTGAGGTTTTCGATACCGGCAGGGTTGGAGCGCTACTTGGTAAACAAGGGTTCGATCGCCATCAACGGCGTTTCTTTGACCGTGGCGTCGCTGCACGGCGATGGTTTCGATGTGCAGCTCGTGCCGCATACGCTCGAGCGCACCAACCTGACGGCGGAGAATCGCGCCGAGACCATGAACGTCGAGGTCGACATACTCGGGAAATACGTCGCGCGCATGCTCGAAGGGCACATCGAGGGCAACGGCGGCGCCGCCGATGCGGGCGCCGGGCGGGATTCCGAAGAGGATTTGATCGTGAAAGCGCGGCTCATCGAGCCGGCGGGAGGGGGAGCATGAGCTTCGCGAGCATCGAAGAGGCGATCGACGACATCCGCGAGGGTCGCATGGTGATCGTCGTCGACGACGAGGACCGCGAGAACGAAGGCGACCTGACGATTGCGGCGGAGAAGGTCACCCCCGAGATCATCAATTTCATGGCCAAGCACGGGCGCGGACTGATCTGCCTGCCGATGACCGGCGAGCGGCTCGCCGAGCTCCAGGTTCCGCTGATGGTCGACGACAACTCGTCGATGTTCAATACTGCTTTCTGCGTGTCGATTGAGGCCCGTGATGGTGTTTCCACCGGTATCTCGGCCGCTGACCGTGCCGCCACCGTGATGGCCGCGATCGACCCGAAGACGACCCCCAAAGACCTGGTGCGCCCCGGGCACATGTTCCCGTTGCGCGCCGAGACCGGCGGCGTGCTGCGGCGCGCCGGGCAGACGGAAGCCGCCGTCGATTTGGCACGGATTGCCGGCTTGTACCCCGCCGGTGTGATCTGCGAGATCATGAACGAGGACGGCAGTATGGCGCGGGTACCCGAGCTTGCGCTGTTTGCCGCCGAGCACGACATCAACATGGTCAACATCGCCGATCTGATCCGCTATCGCCTCGGCACCGAGCGCTTCGTGAAGCGTGCCGCTTCGCCGAAGTTGCCCACGCTATTCGGCGATTTCACGTTGCACGCCTATCAGAACGAGCTCGACAACAAGATCCATCTGGCTCTGGTGATGGGCGAAGTCGCCGGCGACGAGCCGGTACTGGTTCGCGTCCATTCCGAGTGTCTCACCGGCGACGCGTTTTTTTCGGCGCGCTGTGATTGCGGACCGCAGCTGCAGACCGCCATGCAACGGATCGCCGAAGAAGGTCGCGGCATCATCGTCTATCTGCGCCAGGAAGGTCGCGGCATCGGCCTGGTGAACAAGCTCAAGGCCTACGAGCTGCAGGATTGCGGCGCCGACACCGTCGAGGCCAACGAGTCGCTCGGGTTTCAGGCCGACCAGCGCGACTACGGAATCGGTGCTCAGATCCTCAACGACCTCGGCATCAAGAAGCTGCGCATCATGACCAACAACCCGCGCAAGTTCGTCGGTCTGTCGGGCTACGGCCTCGAGATCGTCGAGCGCGTGCCGATCGAGATTCCGGCCACCGGCACCACGAAGCGATATCTGGAGACCAAGAAGCACAAGATGGGCCACGATTTGAGGTCGGTCTAACCATGTTCGAGCAGATCAACCAGAGACTGCAAAAAACGTTGCGCTTGCTGCGCGGCGTCGTGCAGGTCGACGAGGCGAGCCTCGATGAGGCGCTGCGCGATTTGCGGCTGGCGTTGCTCGAGGCCGACGTCAACTACGGCGTCGTCAAGGAGTTCCTGTCGAGCGTTCGTGAGCGCTCCCTGGGACGAGAGGTGCTGGAATCGCTGACGCCGGGACAACAGGTCGTCAAGGTTGTCTACGAGGAAATGACGCGCCTTCTGGGCGGTGCGCAGGTCCCCTTGCAGCTCGCCGGCTCGACCCCTCATGTCGTCATGCTCGTCGGCCTGCAGGGTGCCGGCAAGACGACCAGCGCTGCCAAGCTCGGGCACCAACTGCGTCGCAAGGGCCATTCGCCGCTGCTCGTATCCGTCGACGTGCACCGGCCGGCGGCCCGCCAACAGCTGCAACAAATGGCGGCCACGGCATCGCTCGCCGCCTTCGACGGCAGTGGTGACAGCGCCGTCGACCTGGCACGTGAGGCGGTCGAAGCGGCGCGCGTCGGTGGGCACGACGTCATCGTGCTCGACACCGCGGGGCGTCTGCACATCGATGACGAGATGATGGGCGAAGCCGCCGATCTGGTGGCTGCGTTGGACCCCGGCGACGTGGTCTACGTGGCCGACTCTCTGGCCGGTCAGGACGCGGTCAACACGGTCAGCGTGTTCGCCGAGCGATTGCCGCTGACCGGCACAATCCTCACCAAGCTGGATGGAGACGCACGCGGTGGCGTGGCGCTGTCGATCGCGGCGGTAACCGGACTACCGGTCCTGTATGTCGGCGTCGGCGAGCGTTTCGAGGATTTCGAGCCGTTTCACCCGGATCGCATCGCGTCGCGAATTTTGGGGATGGGCGATGTCCTGACGCTCATCGAGAGGGCGCAGGAGTCCATCGATGTGGAGCAGGCGGCCGACATGGAGAAGCGCCTGCGCGAGGCCAGCTTCACCCTCGAGGACTTCCGCGAGCAAATGCGGCAGATGGGCAAGCTCGGCTCGTTCTCGAAGCTGCTCGAGATGTTGCCGATGGGAAAAGGCGTCGACGCCAAGGCGTTGGCTCCCGCTGAGGACGACATGCGTCGTTTCAGCGCTATTATTGACTCGATGACCGTCGAAGAACGGATTCATCCCAACACCATTGACGGAAGCCGCCGCCGCCGCATTGCCGAGGGCAGTGGAACACGCGTCCAAGACGTCAATCAGCTGCTCAAGCAATTCACGGCAGCGCGAAAACTGATGAAGAAACTCGGCCGACAGCGGGGCAATCCGCTCGACCTGATGCGCGCATCAGGAATCGGTCTGTAGCAAGCCATATGCAACGCGGCCTGCCAAACATTGCCACCAGGAGAAAGCAATCGTGATTTCCATTCATTTGCGTAGAACCGGAGCCAAAAAGGATCCACACTACCGCGTCGTCGTGACCGACAGTCGTGTGGCACGTGACGGCGCCTTCATCGAGGTGCTCGGGCATTATCACCCGCGTTTCGAGCCCGCCAAGGTTGTTCTCGACGTGCAGAAAACGCGCGCCTGGATGGACAAGGGCGCGCAGCCGTCGGACACGGTCCGCAGCCTGTTGAAAAAGGTCGAGTCCGGCAGCGTCGCCGTCGAGGAGCCGGTGTCCCCGTCGCGCCAGCGTGACGTCGCCAAGCATGCCGAGATCCGAGCCAACGCTCCGGCGCCCAAGGCCGACGATGCCGACGAGGCACCCGCCGAGGCGGCGGCTGACGACGCTGGGGACGAGGCTACGGAGGGCGAAGAGGCCCAGGAAGCGGCAAGCGACGAAGCCGGCTCCGCCGCCGAAGCCGAAGCAGGCGCCGACGAGGAAGCGGCCGCTGCCGAGCCCGAGGCCGCCGCCGAAGAGGCAGAAGCCGCTCCCGAGCCCGACGTGGTTGCCGAAGATGACGCAGCCGACGACGCGTCCGGAGACGAAGAGGAAGCCAAGGAGTAGTCGGTCGGCCGCTGCGGCCGTCCGATCTGAAGGGTCGTCTGAGGCCCGTCAGCCCCTCAACACACTCGAAGAACTGCGAATCAGGGGAAGTGTATTCATGCTTATAGAAGAGTTGGTCGGCAATATCGCCAGGGCGCTCGTCGACAATCCCGACGAGGTCCAGGTAAGCGTGGTCGAGGGCGAGCAAACGACGGTCGTCGAATTGCGCGTCGATCCTCAGGACCTTGGCAAAGTCATCGGCAAGCAAGGGCGAACGGCCCGCGCCATGCGGACGCTACTCGGTGCTGCCGGCACCAAGAGCAACAAGCGCGTGCTGCTGGAGATCCTGGAGTAAACCCGTGTCCGGGACAGTCGGGAAGGCAGGGCCGGCCGATCCGGCGGTTGTAGGCCGTGTTGTGCGTCCCCAGGCCCTGGCCGGGGAGGTGGTGGTCGAGCCGATGGCGCTGTCTTCGCCGCACTTCGAGCCCGGCGCGGTGCTGTGGATGGAGGGGCGCTGGGTCGCCGTCGAGAAATCACGACCGCACGGTGATCGTTGGGTCGTGCTGCTGGAGGGAATTTCCGGCCGCGATGCCGCCGAAGCGATTCGCGGCGCCGAATTGTTTGTCGACAGCGCGTCTCTGCCGGAGCTCGACGACGACAGCTATTACATTCACGACCTGATCGGTTGCCGGGTAGAAGATTCATCCGGTGCCGAGCTCGGTACGGTGGTCGGCGTGGTGCCGGGACCGCAGGACTGGCTCGAAGTCGAGCGCGCCGGCGAACGCAGCCT
>CBDUXW010000166.1:0-6907 GCA_965371275.1 uncultured bacterium
CGCCGAGGCCGAGCAAGAAGAGGCCGAGCAAGCGGAAGGTGAGGAAGAGGAAGAGGAAGAAATCGAGGACCCGCTCGACCTCGATGAAGCCGTCGAGGCGCTCGAGATCGTCATGGAGTTCCCGCGCGCCACGCCCGAGGGCACGATCGCGCTGCGGGGCGCCACGGTTATCACCATGGCCGGCGGCGGTGACGGTCCGGTGATCACCAACGCCGATGTCGTGGTTGTCGATAACCGGATAACGGCGGTGGGGGCGCGGGGCTCGGTAACGATCCCGGCTGACGCCCGCGAGATCAATGTTGCCGGCAAGTTCATCGTCCCCGGATTCATCGATACGCACGCCCACTGGGAGTTCCGCACCCACGACGTGTTGGAGCCGCACAACTGGACGTTGGTCGCCAACCTGGCGTACGGCGTGACGGCGGGCCTCGACGTGCAGACCTCGACGAACGATTACTTCGCCTACCAGGACCTGGTGGAGACCGGGCAATCGATCGGCCAGCGCGCCTTCATGACCGGCCCGGGCGTCTTTTCCAACAACGACTTCCAGTCGTACGAAGCAACGCTCGCCTACCTGAAGCGCTACAAGGAGCACTACCGGACGCCCAACATCAAGTCGTACATGGTGGGCAACCGGCAGCAGCGCCAGTGGGTCGTGAAGGCCTCCGAGGAGCTCGGCTTGATGCCGACCACCGAAGGCGGCCGCAACATGCTGCTCGACATCACGCACGCCATCGACGGCATGCACGGCAACGAGCACACGCTGCCGGTGTTCCCGCTATACAAGGACGTTGTCGAGCTGTTCGCCCAGACCAAGACGGCGTACACGCCGACCTTGCTGGTGCAGTACGGAGGTCCGAGCGCACGGCCCTATTTCTTCACGCGTACCGAGGTTCACGACGACGCCAAGCTCAATCGCTTCATGCCCCACAACCGACTCGACGAAATGAGTCGCCGGCCGGGTGCGTGGATGCGCGAAGACGAGTACGCCTTCGATCAGGCGGCAGCCGCCGCCGCCAAGATCCAGCGCGCCGGCGGCCTGGTTGGTGTCGGTGCCCACGGCGAGGTGCAGGGTCTCGGGTATCACTGGGAGATGTGGGCGTTGTCGACGGGTGGCATGACGCCGCGCGAGGTCTTGCAGGCGGCTACCATCGACGGCGCCAAGATCATCGGCTTCGACGCCGACCTCGGCAGCATCGAGGCCGGCAAGCTCGCCGATCTCGTGGTGCTCGATGCCAGCCCGCTCGACGACATCCACAACACCAACACCGTGCACTACGTCATGAAGAACGGTGAGCTGTACAACGGCGACACGCTTGACCAGATCTGGCCGGTCGAGCGCCCGCTGCCGCGCTTCTGGTGGTGGGATGCCCAGGTCGAAGAGCGCGCGGGATCGGATCGTGAGCGCTAGTTGAAGAGCGCGCGGGGTTCGGCGAGCGGCACACTGCTCGACCCCGACTTCCGGCCGCCGATACGGGCGCTTCGTGCGCTCCAGGATGCCGTCCGCGAGTCGGGCGAAGCCCACTCGCTGAGCGTCGCGCTCGAGCGCGGTCGCGACGACGTATCGCGCCACGAAATGGCGCTGGTGCCGCCCGACGACCCGCTGTTTCCGGCGGCGTTGGGGTTGTCGGAGCGCTGGATCAAGTTGTTGCTGTGGTCGCGGGGCGCCGCGAAGATCTATGTGGCGGGTGATCCCGAGGCAACGGCCCACGTCCAGGTCGCCTACGGTCCGGGCGGGCCACGCTCTTTCGACCGAGAGCTGATGGGCAAGGTCTACGACGGCGATCTGGAAATAGTCGTTGTCGAACCGCAGGAGCTGCCGGCGGGATGCGACTCCACCCGTGCCGTCGGTGGTCACTTCGACGGTTGTCGCATCGGCTTCGACCTCGGCGCGAGCGACTGCAAGTTCGCTGCTGTCATCGACGGCCGCACCGTGTTCAGCGAGGAGATCCCTTGGCAGCCCGAGGGCGAAGCCGATCCCCAGTACCACCTCGAACACATCCGCTCCGGTCTCGACAAGGCCGCGGCACACTTACCGCGCGTCGACGCCATCGGCGGCAGCGCGGCGGGTGTCTATGTCGACAACCGAGTGAAGGTTGCGTCTCTTTTCCGCTCGGTGCCGAGCGCTGTATTCACGGAGAGCGTTGAGAACATGTTCGTCGATATCGGCGAGCGCTGGGGTGTGCCGTTGACGGTGATCAACGACGGCGACGTGGCGGCGCTCGCCGGGGCGCTGTCGTTCGGCACCCGCGGCATTCTCGGTATTGCCATGGGATCGAGCCAGGCCGGCGGCTACTTGGACAGGGAAGGCCGCATCAGCGGCTGGCTCAACGAGCTCGCGTTCGCGCCTGTCGATCTGAGTCCGCGGGCCCCCGTAGACGAGTGGTCCGGAGACCTGGGCGTCGGCGCCTCCTACTTCTCGCAGCAAGCCGTGTTTCGATTGGCCGCCGCCGCAGGGCTCGATGCGGGCTCTTCCGCCGACGACGCCGTACGTCTCGAGAAAGTCCAGGGCGCGCTGGGCGCGGGGTCGGAGAAGGCACGGCGCGTGTTCGAGACCATCGGTACGGTGCTCGGCTACACGATTCCGTGGTACCGCGAGCTCTATGATTTCGACACGTTGCTGCTGCTCGGCCGTGTGACCTCGGGCGCCGGCGGCGAGGTTATTTGCGATCGGGCTCGTGGCGTTCTGAGCGCCGAGTTTCCGGGTGTCGCCGAGCGTGTCGTGCTGCACCTGCCGGACGAAAAAAGTCGCCGGATCGGACAAGCGGTCGCGGCCGCCAGCCTTCCCGCGGTACCGTAACCGACGCTTCGTCCGTTTATTCAGGTGGATCCTCGACGACCATGAACAAGCGCTTGTTCTCTATCTTGATGGCGGCCGCCGCCGCGGTTTCCTGCGGTTATCTCGGCCGGTCGCCGGCCGCAGACGACGGCGCCGGTACGTCCCCGGTTGCTGCTTCCACACTCGATCGCAACGAGGCGCGCAGCATCACGGAGTTCGCGGCCGAAATTCCCGACGCCGAGGTTGCCGACCTCGACCTCGAGATGGCGCTTACGCTCGTTACCATGCCGCTGTCCTGTTTCGATCGCCCCCATGCCCAGCCGCGCGACCGCAGCACGTATCTGGACGAGATCGCCTCGGCGCGGCGCCCCGGATTCGAACGCGATCGTGCCTTTTATGGCTGCTGGGACTGGCACTCGGCGGTGAACTCGACCTGGGCCGTGATCAAGATTCACAAGGAGTTCCCCGACATTCCGGTGTCGGGTTTGATTCGCGAGAAGCTGGGTGACCACCTGTCGATCTCCGCCTTGGCGGGCGAAGCGGAGTTTTTCGACCAGAGCCGCACGTTCGAGCGTCCCTACGGTTGGGCCTGGCTGCTCTACCTGTACGCGGAGCTGCGCACCTGGGACGACGAAAGCGCGCAGGCGTGGGCCGACAACATGGCTCCCCTGGCGCAAACGTTCTCGGAGCGAATGGTCACGTACCTGGAAAGCCTCGAGCGGCCGTCGCGCAGCGGCACCCACAGCAATACGGCGTTCGCGCTCGCGGTGATGCTCGACTACACGCGCACAGTAGAAGACACGACGCTCGAAGAGGCCATCGTCACCGCATCGAGTCGGTTGTTCGGCAGCGACGTGCAGTGCCCGACCGCCTATGAGCCCTGGGCATCGGATTTCCTGTCGCCGTGTCTCGAGGAGGCGGCGCTGATGGCCGACGTCCTCGAGCCTGCCGCGTTCATCGCCTGGTTCGACGCCTTCATGCCGCCGGTCAACTCGCCGAGCTTCCTGCCGTTGACGACGCCCGTGTACACCGCTGAGGGAGCGAGCGTCGGAGACGAGACAGACCAGGCTGACGGTGAGGAGACGCCGGTATCGGTCGAGGAAGACGCCGCCACGACGATGGAAACCGAAGCGACAGGGGCCACCGACGATCCCGAGGCCGGAGGCGACGCAGAGTCTGCGGCCGAGGCTGATGATGCCGACGAGCAGCGTCAGGTCGACGAGACGATTCGGCGGCTCGGCGCCCGCTCCCATCTCATCGGCCTCGCGTTCATCCGCGCCGACGCCATGAACCGCATCGCCGCGGCTTTACCGCCCGATGACGCGCGGGTCGCCGCCTACCGCAAGCTGGCCGCGTACCACGGCGAGATCGGATTCGAAGCAATGTTCGACGCCGACTACGCCGGTTCCCACTGGATCGGCACGTTTGCTCTCAAGTATCTGCTGAGCGCGCGCGACTAGCGCCGCGGGAGTCCGTCCGTGCTTGCACGAGCTCCGGCGCTCGACTTCAGCCGCCGAAGCTGGCCACGGCCTCGTCTTCGTCTTCAAAGCTCTCGAACACCTGAATAAGGTGGTGCATGGTCAGCAGCTCGATGATGCGCGGCGGCACGTTGAGGAGCTTGAAACGGGCGTCTTGCTTAGCCGACTCGAGGTGGCCGACGACGAGGTCGCCGATGCTCGTGCTGTCCATGTACGTGACCTCCGCCATGTTGACGAGTATCTTGCGGTTGCCCTGGGCGAGGAGGTCCTTGAACAGCCTCTCCATCTCGTGGCTGCCGAGAGTCAGGCTTCCATTGATATCGATGACGACGATGTCGTCGATGCGACGCTCATTCCATTCGGCCATCCGCGTAGTTTACTTCTTTTTCCGGCCGCCGGGTCGTCGCGCAGGGAGTGGTACCGCTGTGTTGAATCCCATCCGCAGCCATTGGATAGTTGCCCTCACGATGGCGCAGTCTGACCACTTCGGCGGAGTCCAACCGCGATGAACGAACATCCGGATACGGCAGGACTAGACAAAGCTACGCTCGGCGGCGGTTGTTTCTGGTGCACGGAAGCCGTGTTCCAGGAGCTCGAGGGGGTGGCGTTCGTGGTTTCCGGCTACGCCGGTGGCGAGGAGCCCGACCCGACATATCGCGAGGTGTGCTCGGGCACTTCAGGTCATGCCGAGGTGGTGCAGGTGAGCTTCGAGCCCACGATGGTCTCCTACCGCGAGGTCCTGGAGGTCTTTTTCGCCACCCATGACCCGACGACGCTCGACCAGCAGGGCGCCGACATCGGCTCACAGTATCGTTCGGTGATCTTCTATCACTCGTCTGAGCAGCAAATGCTGGCAGAGGAGCTGATCGCCGACCTCGACGACGCCGACGTGTTCGATTCACCGATCGTTACCGAGATCGCCGCCCTCGAAGAGTTCCATCCGGCCGAGGAATATCACCAGGACTACTACCGCCGGAACCCGGAGCAGGGCTACTGCCAGGTGATCATCAACCCGAAACTCGCCAAGTTCCGCAGCGCCTTTGCCGGCAAAATCAACACCGGGGCGTGAGGCGCCAGCGATTGTCTCACCGGCGATAGCCAAGGGCGCGAGGCCGTCGCCGTCCCGCCTCCGGCGATCGCCTCAGGCCTACCCGGAAGGAAACGGCACGCTGAAGTTGCCTACCACCGCGACCGGTTTGCCGCGCTGAACCGTCGGCGCGAATCGCCAGCGCCACGCCGCGTCAACCGCCGACGCATCGAGCGTCGGGTCGACGCTGCGCAGCACCTCCACGTCGACCACCTGGCCGTCGGGCGCTATCAGCAGCGTCAGGATCACGATGCCTCGGCGCACGGTCGCCGACTCCGGGACGATGGCCGTGAACGTTGCGGTCCGCCGTGGGTAGGGAACCTGCGCCGGTGCCTGCACCCGATCGACGTCACCCAGCAAGACTTCGGGGTCCGGCCGCTCGACAGGATCCGAGGGCGAGGTGGACATGCTGCCGCGCCCACCGGGGCCGGTCGCCACCGATTCGGTGCCTTGCCGAGCCCTTGGCGGTTGCGCAACACCGGCCCGCGAAGCGACCGGCGCGTCGGTGACCGTAGCGGGTGATGTCGATCGTGTGCTGCCGGCTTCGGTGGAAGCGGCAAGGGACTGCGGCGTCGCCGACCCGATCGGCGCCTCGCCGATCCACCACTTGGCCGCGAACACGAGGGCCGCGACGGCGGTGAACAGGACGAGCCAGTGAGAAAAGTAGGCAGGCACCGACACGGGCTTCGCATCGGCTTGCCGCTTCACGGGCTCGGGCGCTTGCACTCCATGCCTCCCGGGGAGAAAACATTCCGCCGGACGTGCGCTGCGAGCCGGCCCGGCGGCGTACTCATTGAAATATAGCAACGGGAGCACGCCCCCCGAACACCAAAACGTACCGGCACGTAGGCGCCGGCCGACCGGGGGCGGCCGGATTTCAGAAAGCTACGCGGCTTGTTGCTCCATCGACTCTTCGTACGTGCCGTAGCGCGCCAGGCCGTTCATGCGCGCGCGGTGGAAGAAGGCCTTCTTCGCGGCCTCGACGTTGTCGGCGTCGCCGCCCCACGCCTGCAGCGTCGTGGCCTGCAGGGCGCGGCCGTACGAGAAGCTCAACTGCCAGGGGAAACCGCCGATGCGGTTCATCTCGTTGAGATTGACGGTGGCTTCGAGCTCTGTTTGGCCGCCGGACAGGAACACGATGCCGGGGACCGACGACGGCACGGTGTTCTTGAGGCACCTGATGGTCTTCTCGGCGACTTCCTGCGGACCGGCCTGGGCCGCGCAGTCCTTGGCGGACAGGACCATGTTCGGCTTGAGTAGCGTCTGCTCCAGAGGCACGCGCTGGTCGTGCAAAGCGCGATAGACGTGGTGCAAGGTGCGCTCGGTGACGTCGAAGCAGGTGTCGATGTCGTGATCGCCATCCATGAGCACTTCGGGTTCGACAATCGGCACGAAGCCTTGCTCCACCGACAGGGCGGCGTAACGGGCGAGCGCCCAGGCGTTGGCCCGGATGCAGTAGTCGGAAGGAATCCCGTCACGGATGGTGATCACGGCGCGCCACTTCGTGAAACGAGCACCGAGCTCGTAGTACTCCTCGAGGCGCTCCCGCAGGCCGTCGAGGCC
>CBDUXW010000167.1:0-6891 GCA_965371275.1 uncultured bacterium
ATGAGACCCGGCAACAGGGTGACGTCGTCGAAGTTGTAGACGGCTTCGCCGGCGCCTTCGCCCGCCGGCACGATACCGGCAATCAGGCCGTCGACCACGACGATGTCGACGCCGGCGAGCCGCTCGCCGCGGCCGTCGAGCACGTTGGCGGCGCGCAGGACGATGGATCCCGGTGCGGCGGGCGCCGCGGCGACGCTCGTCCCGCCGGCTGACCCGTCGCCGTCGCATGCTGATACGGTCCACAGCAAGCAAGTGATAGTGGCGATGGAAATAGCTTTGAGTGTTCGATGCATGCCGGCCTCGTGAACGGTGCGTGCCTTGAAACTCCACCTTCCAAGTACCATCGACGACCCTGATTCACAACGGAGCAGGGCCTGGCTGTAGCGTTCGTCGTCAAGTCCGTAGCCTGATACAGTCGAAGACCGTAAGACTTGATTCGACCTCCGAGAGCCTCCGTTGGACGAGCTCCTGCTCAAGATCGAACGCCTGCCGCATGCCGAAGGCCTCGCGGCGCCGGCGTATCAAACCAGCGGTTCCTCGGGGATGGACCTGCGCGCCGCCATCGACGACTCGGTGACGCTGGAAAGCGGCGAGGGCGCGCTGATTCCCACCGGGTTCCGGATGGAGATTCCACCGGGTTACGAAGGGCAGGTACGCACGCGGTCGGGACTCGCCGCCAGCCACGGGGTCGCCGTGCTCAATTCCCCCGGCACCATCGATTCCGACTACCGGGGCGAGGTGAAGGTGATTCTGGTGAACCTGGGCGGCGATACGGTTTCGGTGGATCGCGGCGATCGTATCGCGCAGCTGGTAATCGCGCCGGTAACCCGCGTCATCGTTGCCGAGACCGACTCCCTCGACGACACCGAGCGTGGCGAGGGCGGATTCGGCTCGACCGGGGTCGAGTAGCGACGCCAGCGGCGCCAATCACGCGCAACGCCGTCATCGCGCACCATTGCGCTCGTGCGGCCGCGCCTCCCTGACGGGGTCGAGCTAGTCTTGCTTGAGCGCCACCATCGGATCGACGCCGGCGGCACGGCGCGCCGGCAACAGGCTGGCAGCAAGCGCGACGCCCAGCACGATGGCGATGGCCGCCAAGAACGACAGCGGGTCGCCGGTGCTGACCCCGAACACCATGCTCTCGATCATGCGGGCGGCGCCGATCGCGGCGAGTACGCCGAGGCCAACGCCGGTCACGGTGACGACGGCGGCGCCGCGCAGCACCAAGGTGTAGAGGTCACGGCGCTGCGCCCCCAGCGCCTTGCGAATGCCGAGCTCTCTCGTGTGTGTGGCTACGGCGAACGACAGGACACCGTAGAGGCCGACGGTGGCCAGGGTGAGAGCCGTGACACCGAAAAAGTTCAGCAGCCACATGAGGACCCGCTGCTTGGCCAGCGATTCGTTGAAGCGGTCGCGCATCGAATCGATGTTGTACACCGGGACCTGTGGGTCGAGCCGGCGAACCGCGTCGAGCACGGCCGGCGCCAGCGCGATGGCTTTGGCATCTGCGCTCGCTTCGCCTCTTGTCGCGACATCGCCGAATCCCACGACGCCGAAGAGGTCGCGACGGGCCCGGTCACGATGGGGGTAGAACACAGCGGGTCGGGTGTCCGCGTCGACGCCGTAGTGGCGAACGGTCTCGGTGACGCCGACGATCGTCATCGGCCGTGTCGGATCCCTGGCGATCCACTTGCCCACCGCTTCGGCAGTCGGCCAGAAACGCTCCGCGAAGTTCCGGTTTACCATGACGACCGGAGGATCGCCGCCATCCAAGGTCTCGAAGGCACGGCCGGCTACCACCTCGATCCCCATGGCTTCGAGGTATCCGGGAGTAATGGTCATCACGTCGGCAACGATCCGAGCGTCGGGATTTTCTTCATTGAAGCCCTCGACGAGGAAGTCGGTCCATGCCAGGCCGCGGGTCAGAGGCAGTAGCGACGTGCCTCCCGCCGCCGACACGCCGGGGGTGGACCCGAGGCGGTCGAACAGCTGCTCGTAGAAGCTTGCGCGGACGGCGGCGTCGCTGTAGCGCTCGCCCGCCAGCGATACGCGGAAGGAGAGGACGCGATCGGGCTCGAAGCCCGGATCGACAGCCTGCAGCTCCCAGAACGTCCGCATCAGCAGTCCGGCGCCGATCACCAGCAGCAACGACAGCGCCACCTGCGCGACCACCAGAAAGCGCGAGCCACCACGCCGCCACACCGAGCGCGCCCGCACGGCGGCGGCGCCCTCGCGCAAAACGTCGCCCTGCGAGATGCCCGACGTGCGCAGCGCCGGCCCGAGGCCGAACAGCACGCTCGACAGCAAACACAGGCCGCCGGCGAACAGCATCACGCCGGGATCGACGGCCACGTCGCGCAGGCGCGGAAGGTCCTGTGGAGCGGCGACGTGGAGGGCTTGCACCCCGGCGAGTGCGATGGCCAGCCCCACAATTCCGCCGAGCCCCGCGAGCACGAGGCTCTCGAACATCGCCTGGGCGATCATGCGGGAGCGCCGTGCCCCGAGCGAGGCCTTGATGCTGAGCTCGCGACGCCGCGTCGCAGCCCGGGTCAGCAGCAGGTTGGCGACGTTGGCGCAGGCGATAAGCAACAAGACGGTGGTAGCGCCGAGCAGCAGCACGAGCGGCGAGCGTACTTCGCCGATCACCTCGTCGAGCAGCGGCACGACGCCGATGAAAAACTCACTGCCGGCGGTCAGCCCGGCGGCGAGGCTGCCGCGATCTTCGGTGAAGTCGCCGGCCACGCCGAGCAGCTCCGTGTCGAGTTGGGCGCGCGTGGCCCCGGCAGCCAATTTGCCGATGACGTTGAAGTTTTCCGAGCCGCGCGTCGTCGTTTGTGGATCTTGCAGCGGGAACGACACGTACAACTCGAACACCGGCACGGTGAGCAGTGTCGGCATGATGTCGGCGTCGAGGACGAGCGGCGGCATGACGCCGACGATCTCGAGTCGTTGCCCGTCGAGTGCGATCGCTTGGCCGATGATGCTCGAGTCGCCACCGAACTGTTGCGCGAACAACTCGTGGCTGAGCAGCACCTTGCGCTCGGCGTCGGGTACGTCGTCTTCGGGCAAGAAGCGCCGGCCCTGCTCGGGCGTAACACCCATGACGTCGAAGAACGACGACGAAATTCGGAGCGCTCCGATGCGCGTCGGCTCGATGTCGTCGCCGGTGAGCGTTACCTGTTGTCCCCAGGTAACGGCTACGTGCTCGAGGCTGTCCGCGCCCTCGCGGATGTCGAAGTACTGCGCCGGCGAAAACCAATCTTCGTCGACACCGACGCCGGGGGCGCGTTGCCACAGCATGACGAGCCGGTCCTGGTCGGCAAACGGCAGCGGCCGCAGCAGCACGCCGTTGACGACGCTGTAAATGGTCGTCGTGGCGCCGATCGCCAGCGCCAGAGTGCCGACGATCACCGCCGAGTAACCCGGCACACGCAGCAGCGAGCGAACCGCGTACTTCAGATCGTGAAACATGATCAGGAAGGTTACGATCAAGAGATGGCTCTGACCAGTCTCGCTTTGCTCGCCGCCCTGGTTCCGTTCTTTTCCGCAACAGCCGCCTCCCAGCCCGTGCCCGACAAGCCCGCCGCCCCCATCCAACGGCAGATGCTCACCCTCGACGACGGTTCGGGGCTGCGTTATGCGATCGCGGTGCCCGCTGGTTACGACGAGACAGAACCGGCGCCGTTGATTCTGGCGCTGCACTTCGGCTGGGGCGAAGCGCTGCCGCCCAACTATGGTGCGATCTTCATCGACATTCTGGTCGAGCCGGCATTGCGCGATCTCGGTGCGATCATTGTGGCGCCCAACTGCCCCGGGCGGTCGTGGGTCGAGCCGCGCAGCGAGGAAGCCCTGCTGGCTCTGCTTGCCCACGTGCGCGAGGAGTACAACGTCGATCCGGATCGGATCGTCGTCACCGGCTTCAGCCTCGGTGGCATGGGTACCTGGTACTTCGCCTCGCGCCACGCCGACATGCTGAGTGCCGCCATTCCGATCGCCAGCGTGCCGATTGTCACGGGGACCTCGGAGTCGGGCAGCGAAGCGGTGCAGCGCTTTCGCCGCGAGGGCAGCGTTGAATGGCCGCCTGACCTGCTCGGGCTGCCGATGTACGTGATCCACAGCGCCGATGACGAGCTGATTCCCATCGAGCCCGTGCGGCGGGCGTCGGCAGAGTTGAAGGAACTGGGTGCCGACGTCGAGTTCCTCACCATCGACGCCGGCATCGGCCACCATGAAACGCCGCGCTACGTACCATTTCTGTCGCAAGCAGTGCCGTGGATCCGAAGCATCTGGGACAGGTAAGCTCGCCGCCGTTGCTCGAGGAACGTCTGCAGAGCCAGGGCGAGTCATTTCGCGATGTTCTCGATCGTGAGCTCGAAGTCAGCCCTGAACCGGTATCCTGACGGGCCTGGTTAACAGACCGACACGGAACACACTTGTGCCTCACCCGGAGACGCCCATGTCACTTCGCTCCCGTTGCGCCACCCTCTTCATTGCCGCAATCGTCGTCGCCGCGGCCGCCCCTGTCGGCGGGCAACAGAACGTCGACCCGACGGCCTTCCAGGAGCAGGCGGTCGAGCGCCTGCAGGAGTACCTGCGCATCGACACCATCAACCCGCCGGGCAACGAAACGCGTGGCGTCGAATTCCTGGCTCGGATCCTCGAGGCCGAGGGCATCGCCTATGAAACGGCCGAGTCGGCCCCCGGCCGCGGCAACTTGTGGGCCCGACTGGAGGGCGGCGACGAGCCGGCGGTCCTTATGCTGCATCACATCGATGTCGTCCCTGCCGACGAGGACCACTGGACCATCGATCCGCTCAGCGGCGAGATTCGCGACGGCTACATCTACGGCCGCGGCGCCCTCGACACCAAGAGCAGCGGCATCATCCACCTGCAGGCGTTCCTCGCCCTGCATGCCGCCGGTCGGCCGCTGAACCGCGACGTGATCTATATGGCGACGGCCGACGAGGAAGCCGGGGGCTTTTTCGGCGCCGGCTGGCTCGCCGAAAACCGCCCCGAGCTCTTCGAGGACGTCGGTTTCATCATCAACGAGGGCGGCGGAGGATCGGTATTGGGGCCCGGTGCCGACACCGGCGATCCAGCAGCCGGCGGGCGCGTCGTGCTGAACGTCGAAGTGACACAGAAAGTGCCCTGGTGGCTCCGCCTGATCGCCGTGGACGAGCCCGGCCACGGTTCGAGGCCGCGGGTCACCTCGTCGGTGACACGTCTGGTCCGCGCCCTGTCGAATATCGAGAACTACGAGTTCGAGCCGCGCATCGTGCCGGCGGTCGACGATTTCTTCAAGGCGCTCGCCGAGCAGGCCGATGAGGAATGGCGCGCTTCCTATGCAAACATCTCGCAGGCGGTGCGCGACCCGGCTTTCTTGCTGCGGCTGCAGCTCGCCGATCCGTACCTGCACGGGCTGACCCGCAACACCTGCTCGATCACGATCCTGGAGGCCAGCGAGAAGATCAACGTCGTGCCGCCGTCATCATCGGCCCAGCTCGACTGCCGGCTGCTTCCCGACCAGAATCCTGACGCCTTCATCGAACAGCTCAGCACGATCATCAATGACCCGGCGATCCGTATCGAGGTGATCATGGGGTTCACGCCCGCGGTATCGAGCACGGACACGGAGCTCTACCGGGCGATCGAGCGCGTTACCGATCGTCACTTTCCCGGCGCCCAGGTGGTTCCCGCGGTGGCCGGCGGCTTCACCGACAGTCACTTTTTTCGCGACATGGACATCGTTGCCTACGGCTTTGATCCGATTATCACTGCGGAGGGCGAAGGCGGCCGGGTCCATGGCAACGACGAGCGGATCACCGTAGAGAACGTGCGGCGCGGAGTGCAGATTATGGTGGAGCTCCTCCAGGAGCTGGTGTACGACTAGCGGTTGCCGTCGATGATGCGTTGCAGCACCGCGCGCGCCGCATCGATCGACCCGAGGTAATCGGCTCTCTCGGCCTCGGTGTTCCAGGTGTCGCGGCGCACCGTACGCTCGCGAATGATGTCGATCGTGTCGAGGAGGAACTGCGCGTCTTCGGCCGACGTGTAGGTCACGCCGTTACGAACCACGTACACCGGGCTGGTCTGCGCGAAGGCGAAGGCGTCGCCGACATAGTCGCTGCCGGGGCCGATGGCGCGCGCCGTCACCCAGCCGCCGTCCGGCAGATCGATCGTGCCTTCGAGAGTCCAGTGGAAGCGGGCCGGCACGCCGCGCTCGTTGGCCGGGGTGTCGATGTTCCACGTGTGAACCACGTCGCCGTTGGCGACAATCTCGACGCGCTCGATCGGCACCACGGAGGCGACATCTACGCCGACGTCGACCGATGTCGTGTCGTTGCCGGCGAGTGTGATCTCGTCGCCCGGCTCATGCCAGTCGGCGAGCGGGTCGGAGGGTCGCGCCGACAGGAACAGCAGCGGCCCACTGGTACCGAAAGTCCGGCCGGCGCGGATGGCATCGAGCCAGGCGCCGAAAGTCAGCGGCGGCGCGCCCTGGACGTGCGTATAGGTGCGCGCCGTGCCGCCCGAGGGGTCGAGCCAGACGTCGGAGAAATTATCGGTGCCGCCGGTGGCGGCGATGCGAAAGCCGCAGTTCAGCAAGCGGTAGTAGATCTCGGCTGATTCGAGCTCGAGCGAGGCGATCGACACGACGTCGAAGAAATCGCCGCGCCCGAGTGCCACGTGCACGGGAATATCGGCCGCCGCGGCGCCTGCCGGGGTGTCCACCGGACCGTTGTACGGGTGCACGAAGCCGGCGATGCCGCCTTGCTCGTGCGCCGCGTCGATGTGGCGCAGCTTGAGCACGTCGGGAGCATAGGGCGTCCCGCGAGCGCCGCCGATCAGCGGCATGATGAAGCGCTGCAGCCCGAGCAGAGCCACATGGCCGTA
>CBDUXW010000168.1:0-6877 GCA_965371275.1 uncultured bacterium
CGGCCTCCCTCGGGTTCCCCCCCCCCGCCGCTTTACCGCTCCCCCGGCCGCCGCGGGCCCCCCACGCCACCGGCGAAACGACTGCGGGGGGCGCGGCAGCGACCACACCGCAGGAGGTCGTCGATCCGCCCGCCGGCACCCAGCCGTCGCCCGCGGGCGCCATCCAAAGCTGGCCGCCGTGGCGCCCGCGGCCGCAGCACGCCACCCTCCGCGAGGTTCCATGCACCAGCTGCCATGAGCACGACGTCCAGGTGAACTGGTGGTACGAGGATCCGCACTCGACCGCGGCGGACCCGCTGCTCGACGAAAAGCCCGACTACCTGCGGATCGCCGTTGCCTACGGGATCGGTGCCGACGGCATGGCGCGGGGAGACCGACTGTGCATGCAGTGCCACGGCACATATGCCACCGGCCGCGAGGCCCGAACAGTGAGCGACGGCGTCGGCTGCCAACGTTGTCACGGGGCCGGCGCCGATTACCAGGACATTCACCAGGAGAGGCGAGACCAGGCGCTGGGGCTCGGCATGGTGGCGCTCGACGACCCATCCACACGCGCGCGCACCTGTGCCGGCTGCCACTACGTGACCGACCCACGGCTGATATCCGTCGGCCATCCGACGGGCACGGACTTCGACTTCATCGCCGCCAACGCGAAGATCAAGCACTGGGAAACCGCCGCCGCGCCCGCCGCCTTGCGCGCCGCCTTCAACGGCGTGATCACGGAACGGGGGCCTTTGCCGTCGGTTGCCGTCATGGCGCCAGTTGCCGACTCCGCCGCCGATACGGAGGCCGTCGGCGCTGCCGGCGTGGAGGCCGGGGACCCGGCCCCGCAGGCCGCCCGGGCGGCCGCCGGGCAACAAGCTGCCCCGAGGCCTCCGGTAGGCGCAGGCACCGACACGCCGCCGCCGGTCGGCACCCGGCGCCAGCGCGCCAACGTCGGCGCCAACCCGACCTCGAGCACCGCCGAGCCGGTCGATCGTGCGGCGCCATCGGTTCCACCGCCCTCGGCTGACGCGTTGTCCCCGTTGGTGGTGCCCGACAACGCCAGCGTCGAAGAAGTCCTGCTCCTGATCAAGCAGCGATTGGAGCTGCTCTATCGCCTGGTCGGCGGCGGCGACTGACATGGTCGACGCGATCGAACAGACCTATTTTCGGCGTATCGAGCAGCACCGCGACCGCTGGAGCGCCTTCGGTAGCGGCACCGGGATCAAGATGATCTCCGACATGTTGTCGCCCGAGCAGCTCGCTGAATTCGAGGTCTTCGCCGATTACGACGAAAAGTTCCTGCGCCGGATCAGTACCGACGTTTCGGTAGCTTTCTGGGAAAAGGGCGCGGTTCTGTTCGAAGAAGGAAGCTACATCGACCTGGCATTCGTCATCGTCGACGGATCGGTGGCGCTCACTTTGGACCGCGTCGAGCATGCACAACAGAGTCGGCCGATCTTCGATGTGAACCGAACGATGATCCAGCCGCGACCCGAGCTGTTGTCGGAGGCCACCGTGATTCGCCGTTCTACCGAGGAGCTCGGCCTCCATGCTCCGGCGCCGCCGCCCGACGACACCTCGGTGACTCTGCTCGCAATGATGGACTTCGACATGCCGGACGGAGCCGTTCTCATGCTCGGGCCGGGAGAGGTTCTCGGCGAGATCGGCGCCCTCAACGGATGGCCGCAATCAGTGACCGCGCGGGCCGAAACCGATTGCCAGATCGTGCAGATTCGTGTCCCGGCCCTGCGCCTGATGAAGCGCAAATCAAAGGCGTTCAAGGAGCGGGTCGACGCCGCGTACCGCGAGCGGTCGCTGCGGCGCCAACTGCGATCGGCGCCGTTGTTCGAGTCATGCAGCAACGATCTCGTCGATGAGCTGGCCGCGAAGGTCGAGCTTGTTTCGTGCACCCCGGAAGAGATCGTCGTGCGAGAGGATGAGGCCGCCGACGCTTTCTTCCTCGTGCGGTCGGGGTTCATGAGGCTGGCGCAGAAGATGGGCGAGGGAGAGATTACGGTCTCCTATCTGTCCAAGGGCATGACCTTCGGGGAGATCGAGCTGCTGATCGACGGCGTCGATGGCTGGGAGTTCACGGTTTCGTCGGTCGGCCACAGCGAGCTCGTCAAGATCTCGCGCGACGACCTGGCGCAGACCCTCGCGAGCAATCCGGTGATCGAGGCCGAGCTCTGGGAACAGGTCGTCAGCCGCCTGAAAGAAATCGGTGCTAGCCGGAGGAACCCCGAGCAGGCTCAGTTCCTCCAGTTCTCGCTCGACAACGGTTTGGTCGAGGGCAGCAGCATTCTGGCGATCGATCTGAGCATCTGCACGCGTTGCGACGATTGTGTCCGCGCCTGTGCCGACACCCACGGGGGTCGACCGCGGTTCGTGAGGGAGGGGGACCGCTACGAGAGCCTGCTGATCGCCAAGTCCTGCTATCACTGCCGCGATCCCGTCTGTCTCATCGGCTGTCCCACCGGCGCCATCCGTCGCGCCAACATCGACGACGTGGTCGAGATCGCCGACGAGATTTGCATCGGATGCAACGCCTGCGCCAACAACTGCCCCTACGACGCCATCGTCATGCACGACACCGGCTCGACGTGGCCGGCGGATGCGGTGCCGAGATCGTTGCGCGGCAAGGATCGCAAAGTGGCGAGCAAGTGCGACCTCTGCCATACGGACCCGAAAGGGCCGGCGTGTGTGCGCAACTGTCCCCAAGGATGCGCCTTCCGCGTCGGATCGATGGACGACTTCCCGGCGCTGCTGAAGGGCGTGAGTCTCCAGTGAGGCGCGACCTGCCGCGGATCTTTCGTCGTATTCGGTCACCACGTTGGTTCGTGGCCTTCGTGGTCGCGGTGCTGTTGTGCGTGGTCGCGGTGATCGTCAACCGGCGGTCGGGGCCGCTACGTCCGGGGACCACCTGGGGTTGGGTGTACGGCACCTTGGCGGCGACGATGCTGCTCGGCGCCGCCGCCTACCTCGGCCGCCGCCGCCTCGTACGCCGCGCCGTCGGCTCCGCACAAAGCTGGCTCCAATTCCACATCTACGGCGGCACGCTGTTCATTTTGTTGGTTCTCATGCACACCGGCTTCCGGCCTCCGGCGGGAATCCTCGGTTGGTCGATGTGGCTATTGAGCATGTGGCTCGTCCTCAGCGGTTTGTTGGGCATCGTCCTGCAGCGATGGATCCCGGCCCTGTTGGCCAGCGGGCTGACCACAGAGGTGCTGTACGATCGCATCCCCGAGCTGGTGGCCTCGATTGGCGAGCAGGCCGTGGTGCTCACTGCAACCTGCGACCAGGCGGTACGAGATTTCTACGAGCGGTCGCTGTCGGCATCGATGGCGGGCCCACAACCGCGGTTGATCTATTACCTCGACATCACCGGCGGCATTCAATCGCGCACCCGGCAGTTCGATCACATCCGGAATTTCCTGTCCGCTGGCGAGGTAAAGAAGCTCAACCACCTCGAGACGCTCTTCCGAGCCAAGCTCGAGATGGACGCTCACTACACGCTGCAGCGAACACTGAGGTGGTGGCTGTACGGACACGTACCCGCGTCGGTCGTGTTGATCGCGCTGGTCGGGTTCCACATCTTCTCGGTCCTGTACTACTGACCATGCGCGGAGGATCCTGAAATGGCGAAACGCGCGAGCAAGGGGAAATTCAGTGGGGCGAAGCTTCCGCTCGCCTCGTCGTACGTTTATCCGGGAAGCCGCAATCGCTTGATCCTCGTAGGCGGATGCCTCGCCACGCTCGTCGCCGGTTTGCTGTTGGCGGATTTTCTCTGGGGTCGGAGCACGATCCTCTCGAGCGGGCCGGTTGCCTCCGCCCACGCGAGCCTCGAGGCCAATTGCGCCAATTGTCACACCAGCTTCTCGACCGACGATTTCGGCGCCGATCCGGTCAAGTGCGCCGCCTGCCACGAGCCCGCCGGCCTTACGCTCGGTGTGCACACCTTCGACGCCCACTACGTCTATCGGTCGACTGACGCGGGCCGCGCTTACCGACGCGACGACGAGACTGCCTGCGCCGCGTGCCATCCTGAGCACCGCGGCCGGGAAGCGATGATCACGTCGGTGAGCGACGCGCAATGCGCCGCGTGTCATGAGTTCGAGTCGTTCAACGACGGGCACCCGCAGTTCGCGTTCGCCGCCTCAGGGGAGCCCGACCAGGGAACGCTCTCCTTCGGTCACGTCCGGCACGTGAAGGAAGTACGCGACCGCGACCGCATCGATGATGTCGAGCGAGCATGCCTGTATTGCCACCAACCTCGCGCCGGCGGCCGCGGCTTCGAGCCCATCGATTTCGACCGGCAGTGCAGCGCCTGTCACCTGGGAGCGGGGGTGCGCTCGGCCAACCTCGTGACACGCGCTGCGGGAGCCCCTATCGTCGCGGCGCGGACCGGGGGCGTGGAACTTGAACTCGGCGTCGAAACATTGGAGACAATCCGTGCCCGGCAAGGCCCCGGCGAGCAATGGGCGCTGAGCGCCTACCCGGGTGATTTCCGTGCCTCCGGCAGCC
The DNA here is from genome assembly GCA_965371275.1 of uncultured bacterium. Taxonomy (GTDB): domain Bacteria; phylum Acidobacteriota; class UBA890; order UBA890; family UBA890; genus CBDCBL01. The sequence goes on from CBDUXW010000168.1 coordinate 4,507, forward strand.
GCGTCATGAAGACCCGCGTCGAGCACCGAGACGCTTGGATCACACACAACCTGCGGCAAATTCGCACCGCTATCTTCCCGTCGGCAGGACTGGCGGATCTGTTACCGGCGTCGGCCCAGGTGCCGGAAGACGAGATCCAGGTGCTGTACGAAGAGTCGGTTGCGGCGTTGCGCCGGCAGATCTCAGGCCTGCAGGGTCGACCCGAGCCGTGGGTGCAGGCGCAGCTCGAGGCTCTGGAACGACTGCTCGCCGATGTCGAGGGCCGCGTCGCTGACCAAAATACGGCGCTCGACGATTCGCGCTTCACGCTCGCGGGGCGACGCGATCCGCGTCTTTCCGGCGAGCAAGTCGACCAGCTTCTGGACCTCGCAGACCGGCTGTCGGCGCCGTGCCAACAATGTCATCAGGTCACCAATGCCACGGTGGCCCGCGTGCAGCAGGACCAGCGCGAGTTGCGTCGCGCCGAGTTCGATCACGCGGCGCATGTCTTACAGCGGCGGTGTCTCGATTGCCACGCCCGCATTCCGGTGTTGGACTACTTGGACGATGTCGCATCGTTAACGGATGACATCGACAGCGCCGCGATCATCAACCTGCCGGACATGCAAACCTGCCTGGCGTGCCACCAGCCGGCGCTGGTGTCCAACGCCTGCACGACCTGCCACCTCTTTCACCCCGCGGCCGCCGACACGGCGCGACTGCAGTTGTACGTGCGGTGAGCGCGCGAGACTATCAGCACCCGCGAAATCACGGGGGAAGGTGAGCAATGCCGGCGAGAATCTTCTGCAAGACCGGAACGCTGCGCGGAACAGCGTTCGATATCGGCCTCGAGGCAACCATAGGTAGCGGTGGTGACAACGCGATCGTCCTGTCGGCAAAGACAATCTCCAAACGGCATGCACGGATTTTCTTCGACCCGGAGCGACATCAATACGTCGTCGAAGACCTCGGCAGCAGTAACGGTACGCGGGTTGACGGCGCGCGTGTGCGCGGCGACGAGCGACTCGACAACCTGAATGTGATCACCTTCGCCGAGTCTCACGATTTCATCTTCCAGCGCCTTGACGAAGGTCAGGTTCTCGCCGCCATCGAGCCCGCCGCGCACTCGTGGCCAGCCGCGCAGGCCATCGTGACCGACGAGACCCTCCCTGCAACCGGCGAGAGGATCGTGGTGCCGCAGTTCAGCAGCAAGTCTGCCGAGGCGGCCGTCGTGACGACGCCGGGGCGCATCGGGAAACCGTCGCGTATCGTGCTGGAGCTCGAGCTCAGCGACGGGCTGTGGACACGCTTCGACCTCGTCGAGGGCGCAAACATCCTCGGACGTTCGCGCGGTTGCCAGATCACCGTCGACAACGAGAAGCTTTCACGGCAGCACGCGCTGCTGACCGTGACCGCCGGGGCGGTCACGGTCAAAGACCTCGAGACGACAAACCGGACGTTCGTGAACGGCGAACACGTGACGGCGGACGTAGCGGTCGAGGCCGACACAGCGCTGCGCTTCGGTCCCATCCGAGGAAGAGTGTTGTGGGAGGGGTGATGCTCGATATTCTCGTGGTCGGCGGCGGGCCGGCAGGCACGGCGGCGGCGTTTCAAGCCAAGGAGTTGGGGCTGTCAGCGCTGGTCATCGACTACGACGACCTCATGAAGCGGATCCGCGACTACGCAGCTGACAAGCAGCTCCTCCCCGACTTCGGCGGCGGCGACCAGATGCAGTTCCCCGACGGCGGCGAGATGATTCGCTGCCTGCACTTCGCGGCGATCGACAAGGACGAGATGTGCTCGCAATGGAAGGATCTCTATGATCGTTACGAGGTTCCGTCGCGGGTCGGCGTCGAGTTGATGGGGCTGCAAGCGGGCCCGGACGGCGCCTGGATTGCCGAGCTCTGGAATCACGACAGCAACGCAGAGGAAACCGTGCTCGCCAAGCACGTGGTGCTTGCCTTCGGCCGCGGTGTGCCGAGACGGCTCGATATTTCCGGCGCGGTCGAGGGCCTCGCTTTCCGGATGTCAGATCCCGAGGACTACGTCGGTGCGCCGTGTTGTGTGATCGGAGGAGGCACGTCGGCTGCCGAGGCGGTTATTGCGATCTCCGAGGCAAAGTCGGCGGCGAACGATGCGGCGCCCGTGTGGTGGTCGTACCGAGGCGACAAAATGCCCAAAGTGTCGAAGGCTCTCGCCGACGGCTTCTTTGCCGCTTACGTTGGCAACGGCAACGTTCGCTATCTGCCCAAGAGTGAGCCGGTCGCCGTAACCACCGGCGAGGGGGAGCGCGATTACTTGTGCATCCGGACCGACAGGAAGGTCCTGGAAGACCGTCCCAACGAGACCACCCAGCTTGAGTTTCCGAGGAGCCATTGTGGTGCCTGCATCG
>CBDUXW010000169.1:0-6860 GCA_965371275.1 uncultured bacterium
ATTCGCCAAGGAATACGCCCCTGAGCGCGGCGTTCGCATGAGTGACTCGGAGCAGGAGTTGGCAAACAAGCTCCAATGGGTACTCAGCTATCAGAAGTGGGATCTGCTGAGCGGCGATGGGCTGCTGTGGTTCCGCGGCCTGGCGCAGTGGCCCGAGGACGAGCATCTGGCCGACGTCGAGCTGATCCTCGAGCGGCAGAACGTCGCCCGCATGGTCGCCGGCCACACAACGCAGTCTGACGGCGTCATGAAGACCCGGTTCGGCGGCCGCGTGTTCATCATCGACACCGGCATGCTCGTGGAATTCTATGAGGGTAGGCCGGCGGCGCTGGAGATCAGCGACGGGACGTTCACCGCCGTCTACGTCGGCGAGCGCGAGGTTCTGTACAGCGCCGACTCACGGCAACCGGCGACCTGGGGCGTCGCTCCCGCATCAGCCATGGCCGCCACCCCGGCGGTGGCACCGGACCCGCAACTTCCGGGGGCGTCGCGCGTTTGGTACGGTCCCGACGGTGAACCGTTGCCGTTCGACAACGACGACGACCTCCTCGACTTCATGCGCACCGCACAGATCACCAAGATCGAGGACATCGGCACGGGGATCACCAGGCCCCGGCGCCTCACGCTGGAAGAAAACGGCGTGCAGCTGCGCGCCATCTTCCACAACGTTGTGCTGCGACGCGAGCAAACCCGCATCGACGGGCGGTTCTTCGCGGTATTTCGCGACAACTGGAGCAACCAGATCGCCGCTTACCGGCTGGCGCGGCTGCTCGAGATCGACTCCGTACCCCCGACCGTACAGCGTTTTCTGGGTGCCGAGGAAGGAAGCCTGCAGGTGTGGATCGAGAACGACGGCGTCATGAGCGACAGCGAACGCATCACCGCTCGCATTTACCCGCAAGACCTTCCGGCATGGATGGCGCAGCGTTGGCTGATGGAGGTGTTCGACGAGCTGATCTTCAATGACGATCGCAATCCGGGGAATATCTTGGTCGACGGTGAGTGGCGGATCTGGCTCATCGATCACACGCGTGCCTTTCAGAGCGGATCGACGCTACCCGACGCGACAAGGCTCACACACATCGAGCGAAGCCTCTGGCAGAAGCTGAACGTTCTTTCCGACCAAGCATTTCGCGACACGCTGTCGGCTGTCCTCGCCCCCGATCAGATCAACGGGCTGCTGCGCCGGCGTGGCGCCCTCATCGAATACTTCGAAGCACTGATCGACAGCGAGGGCGTAGCCAACGTTATCTATTCGATGCCCGGGAAGTCGACCGGCATCGCCGCCTAGCCCGAGCTAGAGCGGGCCGCGATCCGGGGCAGGCCCACTGGATCGACCGCGGCGTCTGAACCGCGCACCCTCCACCGCAACCTCGGCGTTGTAGTCGGGCACGCCGCCACCGACGTCGACGACGCCGCGAGGGATCAAAATGTTCCCTTCGGGGTAATGGACCTGGAGATTGCCGCGCGCGATGGGCGCCAGATACACGCGCCCCTCGAAAATACCGCTCTCGTTGACCAGCTTGATCTTCTCTTTGTTCTTGAAGTGCAGGGCGGCGGCGTCCTCGGGATTCATCAGCACCGCGTCGCGGGGCACATTGTTGATCGGGTCGACGTCGGCGTACACCAACGAGTTGAACTGCCGGCTGCGGCGTGTCGACACCGTGAACCGGCCTTTGAGGCGTCGCGGCCGCGGCAACGGAACAGCGCGGAAGTGCGCCTTGCCGTCGTCCGTAGGGAAGTTCCAATCGGCACACAGGTGCGGCCCGCCATACTGGATGGCATCGCCCGTCTTGGAGAAGTGCTGGATGCCGTCGTAGGACGGGACGAGCCGGGCGATTTCGCTTCGGATTGCCGGACCGTCTTCGCAGCCGAGCAGCGCCGCCTTATCGGCGTCGACAGCCTCGAGGAGCTCGCGCAGAATCTTCCACTCCGACCTGGCCTCCCCGACGTCGCGCGGTATCTCCTTACTGAACACGATGCGCCGCTCGGTCGACGTCTGCGTGCCCCCGCCCTCTTGCTCGTATCGCGTCCGCGCCGGCAGCAAAATGACTTCGCCGTCGTTAGCGGTCGGTTCGATGAACAGCTGCTGGCTCAAAAAAATATCTTGATGGACCCGCAGCGGCAGGTCGGCCAGAGCGCCGGCGACGAAGGCGGGCTGCGGCAGGTTTTGAACGAAGTTGCCGCCGATCGAGTACAGCACGTCGAGCTTGCCGGCGGCGGCAGCATCGATGATCGCCGGAGCGGGTAGCCCGGCGCGGGTGGGAACGTCGAAACCGTACAGTTCCGACAGCTCGGCACCGGTTTCGGCGTTGATCGGCCGCCCGTCCGGAAAGGCCGTAGCATACGCGCCCATCTCGGTGGCCCCTTGCCCGCCGCTATGGCCCCGGATCGGCATCAAGCCGCAACGATCGCGCCCCACGAACCCTTTGGTGAGCCCCATGTTCAGAATCATCTGGACGCCGTCGACCCCCTGCGCATGCTGGGCAATCCCGGTACTCCACACGAATACCGCCGTGTTGGCGTCGCGCACAAGCTCGGCAAACTCGCCCATACTGCTGCGCGACACGCCGGCTTGCTGTTCGAGCTCCTCCCAGCTGGCGCGCTCAGTCTCACGGCGGAGCTCGTCGAACCCCTCGGTGTGACCTTCAATGAAGACGTCATCGTGCCAACCGCGTTGCAACATGATCTTCAAGGCGCCATAGAGAAACGCGACATCCCCACCGGTGTTCACCGGGAACCAGTAGTCTGAGATCTGTGTCCCGAACAGCGCCGACCCGGGCACCGAAGGTACCCAGTAGCGCTCCATGCCCGGTTCCTTGTAGGGGTTCACCAGCACCACGTTGGTGCCGCGTTTCTTCGCCATATGCAAGTACTTCATCGCGACCGGCTGGTTGTTGGCCGGATTGGCGCCGAAGAAGACGATGAGATCGGACCCGATCCAGTCGCTGTAGCTGCACGTGGTCGCGGCAACGCCCAACGTCGGCTTCATGGCCGCGGCCGACGGCGAATCGCAGATACGGCCGGAACTGTCGATGTTGTTGGTGCCCAGGAGCCGGGCCACCTTCTGCGCAACGTAGTAGACCTCGTTGGTGAGCCCGCGCGAGGTCAAATAGAAGGCGAGCCGCTCGGGGTCGGTCCGGCGAATGCGGCGCGCCAGGCGATCGTAGGCCTCGTGCCAATGAACGCGCCGGAACCCCGCGTCGCCGCGGTGGCGCACCATCGGGTACCCCAATCGACCGAGATCGCGCAGCTTCCGGTCGCTCATGCGCCGCAGCTCGGACACGTCGCCGAGGATCTCGTGATCGAGTAACGGCATCGTATTCAAGCGCAGCAGGTTGAGGCGCGTCATGCAGAGATGCGTGCCTTTCATGGTCCAGTCGTGCAACCCGGCTGTTCCCAGTGCGCAGCCATCGCACGCGCCGCGGCGCAAGACCTTCCATCCGTAGCCCAAGTTGTCGAGATTGCGCAACAACACACGAAACATGTCGCGGTAGTGCTTGGGCTTGGTGAGGCCGAGGCCGAACGGCATGAAGTTCTTCAGCCGCTGCCCGAGTGTGTTCTGGATCTCGTGTGCCATCACACTTTCACCACGGCCTGCTAGGGCCTGTTAACACTTGTCAGGTCGCTGCGTTGCCGGCCCTAGACCACTCGATCTGCCCCCGCATACACGTTCATGCCGGACCCGCGCAGGAACCCTATCAGGGTCATATTGCTCTTTGCAGCCAAGTCGACCGCCAGGCTCGACGCCGCCGAAATTCCGGCAACCACCGGGATCCGGGCAACCAGAGCCTTCTGCAGTACCTCGAACGACGTCCGTCCCGAGACCACGAGGACATACCGGTCCAGAGGCAACAGCTCGTGGACAAGAGCGTGACCGATCACCTTATCGACCGCATTGTGACGGCCGATATCCTCGCGGATCACCAGCGGCGCCGCGTCGCTGTCGAACAGCCCGGCGGCGTGGAGACCGCCGGTCTGAGTGAACACCTCCTGGCCCTGCCCGAGTCGCTCCAGCATGAGCGCCAGCGCTGCGGGCTGTACTCGAAGTTTCGCGTCGACGGGGGGCGCGTCGACATAGATCGCCTCGATGCTGGCCTTGCCGCAGATCCCGCACGACGAAGTGGCGAAGAAGTGTCGCTGCCAGTCGCGTTGCGGTTGCCGGCCGGGGACCAAGCGGACCTCGACGACGTTTTCCGGGTGCAGCGCATCGGGCTCGGCGCAGTGCGTGATCGAGGCCACGTCACCGGCCCTGATGATGCCCTCCGTGAACAGGAAGCCGGCGGCAAGCTCGGCATCATGCCCTGGAGTCCTCATGGTCACCGCCACGGCCTCACCGCCGAGCCGGATTTCACACGGCTCCTCGACGGCAAGCGCATCACGCGCCGGTGAGCGCTTGCCATCGGCAATCTTGACAATTTCTCCCCGTGAAATTGCGTCTCGCACAGCACCTCACGGCGGCGCTCGGCTGGGGAATCCAGCGGAATCCGCGTACGCCGAAACTACGTCCCAGCGTTCGGCGGCGCAAGAAACGACATCGACCGACCGGCGAGCACCGCCGGGAGTCTTTCAGCACCCTGTCAAGGAATCGGCCAGTCTTCGGGGTAGAACGAGTCGCCGGAGTCGGCCATCTCGTCGAGTAGTGCGGCCGGCGTGAAGCGCGGCCCGAACTGCCCGGCGAGCTCATGGAGGCGGTCGCGGGCCCGGCCTACGCCGATTTCGTCGGCATAACGAAGAATTCCGCCGCGAAAGGGTGCGAACCCGGTGCCCATCACCAGCGCCAGGTCGGCCATCCGGGGCGATTCGACGATCCCCTCGGCGAGCGCCATGCAGGTTTCGTTGAGTATCAGCCACACGCAGCGGTCAACGACGTCGGTGTCCCGTGGAGGGCCGGAGGCAGCGACCCCGTCGCGAAGCGTCGCCTCGATCGAAGCGTCCGGTTGTTCCCGCCTGCCCTCATATCGATAGAAGCCGCGGCCCACCTTGCGCCCCAGCCGTCCGGCCTCGCGCAATTTGCGGTTCGCCGAGGTGGCGGGCAAACGGTCGCCAAAGACCACGCCGAGCGCCGTGGCCGCGTGGTCGGACAAATCGATGCCGATCTCGTCGAGCAAGCGCAGCGGGCCCATCGGCATGCCGAAGCGGTGCAGTGCTCCGTCGATGCGCTCGATGCCGACTCCGGCCTCGACCATCATCACCGCCTCGTTGAGGTAGGGGGCCAGGACACGGTTGACGAAGAACCCCGGCGCGTCGCCGACGACTACGGGCACCTTGCCCAGGGCGCGGGCGAAGGCCACGGCGCCATCCACAGCTGCGGCGCTCGAACCCTTGCCCCGAACGACCTCGACCAGGGGCATGCGGTGAACCGGGTTGAAGAAATGCAAGCCGACGAGCTGTTCGGGTCGGTTCAGCGATGGGGCCAGATCCGCCAGTGTCAGCGACGACGTGTTGGTGGCCAGGATTGTCTCGGGGCGGGTCACGGCTTCGATCTCGGCGAGCACCGAGCGCTTCACGTCCAAGCGCTCGACCACCGCTTCAACAACGAGGTCGGCGGTGGCGAATCCGGTGTAGTCGAGAGTCGGGCTGATCAGGTCCATGCCGCGCGCGGCCTCGATCTTCGACAGCTTGCCGGCTCGCTGGCGCTGCTTGAAGCGCTTGTTGGCCACTGCCAGTCCCGTCGTGAGTGCTTCCGAGGCAACGTCCTTCATGCGCACCGGGATGCCGTAGTAGGCGGCCAACTGGGCGATGCCGCCCCCCATGACTCCGGCGCCGACCACACCCAGCTTGCCGACCGCTGTTACCGCCGCGCCCCGTGGCGCACGACGCGCCGTGCGGCGCGAGAAAAAGATCCCTACCAGATTGCGCGTAATCGCTGATACCACCAGCCGTCCGACACGCTCGGCCTCCAGGTCGAGGGCCCGCGGCAGCGACATCCGGAGCCCTCGGCGTACGGTGTCAATCGCCTGCAGCGGCGCCGGATAGTGGCCGCCTGTTTGCGCCATCACACCCTTGCGCGCCTGCCGGAACACGAGAGTCCGACCCAACGGTTGTCCTTCAAGCAGCCAGCGGCGCAGTTGCCTGGGAAAACCGCGATCCTCGGGCGCCTTGCGCATCATGCGGCGCGGCGGCGTCTTGTCACGCAACCATCGCCGCGCTTCGTCTATCAGAATCGGCGACGCCACGACGCTGTCGACCAACCCGGTCTTGTAGGCACGTCGCGCGTTCCACGATCGGCCGCTAAGGATCATCTGCAACGCTCGCTCGAGCGAGATCATGCGCGGCAGCCGCTGGCTGCCGCCGAAGCCGGGGAAGATCCCCAGGTTCACCTCAGGCAACCCGATTTCGAAGTCACGGCTGTCGGCGGCGAGGCGCCACGTGCACGCCAGTGCCATCTCGGTCGCTCCGCCCAGGCACGTGCCGTTGATCGCCGCCACCGACGGAACCGGAAGAACGGCAAGCTTGTTGAAGATTTCCTGGCCACGGCGCGTCGCGGCGATGGCGGTGGCCTCGTCACGAACCGCGGCGATGGCCGCCACATCGACACCGACGAGAAACGACGCGGGCTTGGCCGACGTCAGAACCACGCCCCTGAGATCGCCTCCCCCCGCCGTCAGGCTCAAGTCATCGAGAATGGCGCCGAAGCGCTCGAGCAGTTCCGGCGTAAAGCGATTGTGCTCCACGCCGGGCTGGTCGAACTCGATGACGGCGATTCCATGGTCGTCGATCTCCACGCTGAGGCCCGCGCCGGCGGCGGCGCGCTCCCCGGCGTTCTTGCGCGACAGCGCCTTCAGCGGCCCGTCCATCAGCGCTCCAGCACCATCGCCCCGCCCTGTCCCCCGCCGATGCACAGGGTAGCGAGCCCC
>CBDUXW010000170.1:0-6827 GCA_965371275.1 uncultured bacterium
ATGGGCAGGGGTGGCATGGACGGTATGGACATGGGCGGTGGCGATACGGCCATGGATGCCATGGACATGAGTGCCGGCGAGGGCCACACGATGTCGGGCTTGAACATGGCAGAGGAGAATGCCGGGCCCCCGGAACCGGCCATGCATGGGCCCGATCATCACGGCCCGGGGAATGCGGCAGTCGCGGAGATGCCGACCAATCGGCTTCACGAGCCGGGAATCGGGCTCGGCAACGACGGCCGGCGTGTCCTGCTGTACACGGACCTGCGCGCCCTGCGGCCGCTGTACGAGCATCGACCGCCGGACCGCGAGATCGAGCTCCACGCCACCGGGAATATGGAGCGCTACATGTGGTCCTTCGACGGCAAGAAGTTCTCGCAGGTCGATGGGCCGATTCCGTTCGTCTACGGCGAGAGGCTCCGCATCAACTTCGTCAACGACACGATGATGGAGCACCCGCTGCACTTGCACGGGATGTGGATGCACCTCGACAACGGCAACGGGGCCTTCAACCCTCTCAAACACACGGTGAACCTCAAACCGGGCGAGCGCATGTTCGTCGAGGTGGACGTGGACGCGCCGGGTCAATGGGCCTTCCATTGCCACCTCCTCTACCACATGGCCGCGGGAATGCTCCGGGTCGTCGACGTCGTCGATCACCTCCCGGATGATGGAGAGGCCGAGGCCCGGTATCGTGGGCCTCGCGATTCCGAGGTCGGATCATGAGCCGCCCGCACACGGTCGGGGACCGGCTCCTCGTAGCTTGCCTCGCCCTCGCTGCGTTCCTGACGCCGGCACAGGCGTTCGCACAGCAGGCCAACTGGCCGATCCCAATCCATGACGACCAGATCCGCTGGTTCCTGTTCCTCGAGCAGGTCGAGTTCGCTTCGACGAGCGACACTAACGCGGCCGTCTGGGACGTCCAGGCATGGATCGGCGGCGACTACAACCGGCTCTGGTTCAAGTCGGAGGGCGACCGAACCGACCGTGCGGGAGCCGGCGAGTTCGAAGTGCAGGCGCTCTACAGCCGGCTGATTGCGTCGTACTGGGACTTTCAGGTCGGCGTGCGCTACGACCGGCAGCTCGGATCCGGGCCGAACTTCCAGCGTGTCCACCTCGTGGTCGGCTTCGAAGGGCTCGCACCATACTGGTTCGAGATGGAACCAGTCCTGTTCATCAGCGAGGACGGGGACGTGTCGGCTCGCGTGGAGGCGTCGTACGACTTGTTGTTGACCCAGCGCTTGATCCTGCAGCCGGAGGTCGAGATCAATCTCGCCGCGTCGACCGTGGAGGAGTGGGGTGTGGGAAGCGGGCTGAATGACCTGTCGCTCGACTTGCGGCTGCGTTACGAAATTCGCCGCCAGTTCGCACCCTATCTCGGCGTTAGCTGGTTCCAGCGCTTCGGCGAAACCGCCGACCTCGCGAGGAGCGAGGGCGAGCGCGTAGCGGGGGTGACGATCCTCGGCGGGGTCCGCGTTTGGTTCTGAGCCAGCCCGGCAGGTCGCCGGGTCAAAGACGCTCCACACTCCGCTCTCCCAACAGCATGTAGGCTGCCGGTAGCACCACCAGGCTCAGCGCCGTCGATGTCAGAAGACCGCCGAGGACGACCTGCGCCAGGGGCGTTTGGATCTCGTTGCCCGGCTGTCCGCCGCCGAGAGCCAGGGGAATCAGCGCCAGCCCGGTAGTGAGTGCGGTCATGAGAATCGGCGCCAGCCGATCGACGGAGCCTTCCCGCACGACCTCCTCGAAGTCGCGCCCGGCCGCGGTCAGGTCACGGTAGCGCGCCACCAGCAGGATGCCATTGCGCGCTGCGATGCCGAACAGCGTCACGAGCCCGACGAGCGCCGCAATGCTCAGCACGCCGCCGGTAGCGAATATGGTCGCCACGCCGCCGATCAGCGACAGCGGCAGCGACAGCATCACTACCGTCGACGCGCGCCAGCTCCGGAACGCCATGTGCAACAGCAATCCGATGAGCAGGAAGGCCAGAAGGCTGGCAAAGGAGATGGTTCGGGCTGCCTGCTGCTGGCTTTCGAACTGCCCACCGAACTGCACGAAGTAGTTGGCGGGAAGATCCACGCCGGCGTCGATGCGCTGCCGGAGCTCGTCGACAACGGAGCCGACGTCGCGCCCGGCGACGTTGGCCGACACGACGATCTTGCGCTGGCCGTTTTCCCGGTTGACCAAGTTCGGCCCTCTCTCCTCGCGCACGCTGGCGAGTTGCCCAACCGGAGTCAGCCCCCGCTGCGTGTGCACGGGAAGCCTCATCACTGCATCGGGATCGTCTCGCGCATCGCCGACGAGGCGTACTACGAGATCGAACACACGATCGCCTTCGCGTATTTGTCCAACGATACGGCCGCCCACGGCGGCCTCCACCTGCTCGAGAACCTCTTTGGCGCTGACGCCGTAGCGGTACAGCGCCTGTCGATCGACGCTGACCTGCAGCTGCGGAACGTGCGCTTGCTGCTCTACCTGGAGATCGACGAGGCCGGAAGTGCCTTCGACGCTGTCGCGAACACCTCGAGCCAACTCGCGTAGCGTCCCGAGATCGGGCCCGAATATCTTGATCGCGATCGCCGCCCGCGTGCCGGACAGCATGTGATCAATGCGATGGCCGAGGGGCTGGCCGATCGTGATCGTGGTCCCCGGAACCAACGTTAAGTTGGCGCGCAGCGACTCGAGGAAATCTTCCCGCGAACGCTCGCCCAACTGGTACACGACATCGATCTCCGACTCGTTCGCCCCTTGGGCGTGCTCGGACATCTCGGCGCGACCGGTTCGGCGCGAGGTGGCAACGACCTCGGGCTCGTCCAGGGCGAGCCGCTCGATCATCGTGCCGAGCACGTCGGAGTCCGGCAGGCTGGTCCCGGGAAGTGTGACGGAGTTGATCACCAGCGTTCCTTCGTTGAACTCGGGAAGAAACGTGCGCCCCATGTACGGGAACGACAACAACGCCCCGGCGAGCGCGATGCACCCGAGCCCGACGACGGCGCGGGGCCAGCGGACCACCAGCCGGATCGTCGGCCGGTACAAGCGCTGGAGCGCGCGAACGACCGGGGGCTCGTCGGTACGCTTGCGCGCCGCCGCGGGCAGTAACATCAGGCACAGCGCCGGCGTCACGGTGAACGAGACGAGCAAGGACGCGAGGATGGCAAGCACATAGGCGAGCCCGAGCGGCTGAAGCAGCCGTCCTTCGACACCGCTCAGGAAGAAGAGTGGCAGGAAAACGGCGATCACTACGAGCGTGGCGTAGACGATCGGCACGACCACCTCCCGGGCGCCCTCGAGAACGGCGCTACGGATGTCGGCGGCATCGAGCTGCGTCGCGGCGACTGGTGTTTCATCCGGATCAGACGCTTCGGCACCCGAAGCCGCCAGGCCGGCGGTCCGTTGCCGCAGTCGCTTGAGGATGTTCTCGACGCCGATGATGGCGTCGTCGACGAGGGAGCCGATGGCGATGGCCATACCACCCAACGTCATCGTGTTGATGGTGATGCCGAGAGCCCACAGACCGCAGGCCGTGGCCAGCAGTGACAACGGGATGGCCAGCGCCGAAATCAGCGTCGTGCGCCACGAGATCAAGAACACGAGCAGCACCACGACCGCGAGGAAGGCTCCGTCGCGCAGCGCTGCCACCACGTTCTCGATCGCCCTACTGATGAACGTCGCCTGGCGGAAGATCTCACGCTCGATCGTGACGCCGGCGGGAAGCCCCTCGGCAATGCGGTCCAGTTCGTCGTCGATTCGCCCCGTCAGCTCCAGGGTATCGATACCCGGCTGCTTCATGACAGATAAGACCACGGCCGGACTTCCGTTTACGGCCGCGGCACCGAGCTTCGGCGCCCCAGCAAACCGGGTCGTGGCGAGGTGGTCGATCAAGATCGTCCCGCCCTCCCGCCGCTGCACCACACTTCGGCCCAGCTCGTCGAGCGAATGCACCTGCCCCAATGCGCGCACGGGCAGCTCGCGCCCGCGGTAGTTGATAAACGAGCCGGTGCCGGAATCGTGCGCCTCACCGGCCGCTTCGGCAACATCGTCGATGCTCAAGCCGTAGGCCGCCAACCGCGCCGGGTCGACAAGTACTTGGTACTGGCGCACTTCACCACCGAGCGGAACTACCTGGGCGACGCCGGGGACCGCCATCAGCCGATAGCGAATCGTCCAGTCCGCGATCGTGCGCAGCTCCATGAGGCTCAGGGTGTCGCTGCGCAGCCCGACCAGCATGATCTCGCCCATGATCGAGGTGATCGGTCCCATGACCGGCACGTCAGCTTGTTCCGGCAGGTTGGCGGCCGCGAGTTGGAGCTTCTCGTTGACGATTTGCCGAGCCCGGTAGATATCGGTCCCCCAATCGAATTCGACCCAGATAACCGAGATGCCGAGCGCCGAAGACGAGCGCACGCGGCGCACGCCGGTGGCGCCGGTTACCGATGTCTCGATGGGAAACGTGATCAACCGCTCGACCTCCTCGGCGGCCATTCCGTGCGCCTCCGTGAGCACGGTCACGGTGGGTGCTGTCAGGTCCGGAAAGACGTCGATCGGCATCGTCACGGCGAGGTAGCCGCCCGCGAAAACCAGCAAACTCGCCGAAACCAAGACGACGAGCCGGTTGTCGATGGACCACTCGATCAATCTCACAAGCATCGTGGTCGGCCTCAGTGGGAATGTGCGGCCGGAGCCGCGTCGGGAGAGAGCCCGGCCAAACGCACCGGATAGGCGCCCAGCGTCGTGACACGCTCGCCGGCGGCGAGACCGGAGCGGATCTCGATCCAGCCCGAGTTGCGAATTCCCGTCTCGACGATCCGCGCCGCAAACGTCTCACCGGATACCTGCACGTATACGGTCATGATGCCCTCGACGTCGACGACCGCCGCCTCGGGGATGGCGAGCACCTCGCGATCGAGGCCCATCCGGACGCTCATCTCGACGGACATCCCTGGTCGCAGCAACCTCGAGTGGTTATCAATCGCGTACCGAACGGGAGCCGTGCGGCTTTCGGCGTCGATCTCTGTACCGAGGTCCAGCAGTTCGCCGGCTGGCAGCCAAGCCGGCGTGCCGTCGTCCCGGGTGGTACCCGGCATGGCCACGGCGGCGACGAGTGCGTCGCCACCGGCGCCATGCTCCACAAGGCGTGCCAGCACAGCCTCCGGCACTTCGGCGCGCACCACGAGATGCTCGAGGTCGACGATGCGGAACAGGTTGCGACCGTGGCCCACCGGCTCGCCGGCCGTCACGTTGACCGCCGCGATGATCCCATCGATTGGCGCCCGCAACGGCAGCGCGGGTGTTGCGAAGGATTCGCCGGCTGTCAGGTGCTCGAATACCTCGGCCTGCTTGCTGACGGCCGCGAAACGCGCCGTGGCGTTGTCGCGCTCCAACGCTGCTTCTTGCAGTCGGCGCGCTGGAACCGCACCGGCCTCGACGAGGCGCGAGGCACGAGCGTACTCGTGCTCCGCGTGCGTCAGCCGGTTGTTCGCCTCTGCCATCTCCGCTTCGACGGTGTGCCAGCCGGCTGTGGACCCTAGCGGCGGCGATACCAGCGCCAAGATCTCGCCCTGCCGCACACGAGTCCCAGGCACCGGTAGCCCATTCTCCGGCACCATTAGAATTCCCTCCGCTGGCGCGGCCACCTCGGCGACATAGCGGGGATGGGGTTCGATAACCGCCGGTATCTCGATTGCCTCTTGCATCGCGCGAACACCCACCGGAACCGTAGCGAACGGGATTCGCCATTGCTGTTCCTTCAAGAAACCAATGCCTTCGGGCGCGGCTGGCGCAGCGCCGAGATCTGCAATACTCGCCGCCACGCGAACCTGCCAGCCAACCTCGTCGATGTCGCCGGAAGGACCACGATAGATGAGCCGCAGCGAACCGGCGCCGGGGGCTTCGGGCACCAGGACCGGGACGAAGATGCCACTGCGCGCCGGAGCCTCGGCCTCGACTTGCTGGCGCACCGTGCCGTCAGGACCGAGCAACTCGACCGTCAGCTGTCCCTCCTCGACCGGTCGGGATCCGTCCAGCCGAGTCAGGTGCGCGGCGAACGACGCCGGGAGCCCGACAACCAATAAGGGGTGCTCGACAAACCACTCGAACTCATCGGTCCAGTGGGTCTCGACGCGTGTTGGAAAATCCTCTTCCTCTTCGACGATCTCGACGGGCGCTGAAGTACATGCGACGACCACGGCCAGCAATAGGAAAGCCGCCGGGGCGCACCTCGATTGACGCCAAATGTTCTTTCTCATTGTCGCGCTTCCCCTACGTATCGGCCGCTGGCGTAGCGCCATCGATACCATGCGTCGGCCATTGCTTGCGCCAACTCCAGCTCGCGCAGGCGAGATTCGAGTTGGGCACGGGCAGCGTCCAGCAGCCCCGTGACCGTAATCTCTCCTTCTTCATAGGCGATCGTGGCGATCGGCAAGAGCTCGCCGCGCTCGTCTGCCGGCTGCAACTCCACGAGAGCCTCCGAAAGCTGCGCGAACTCAGCACGTGCGGCTCGCACCTCTGAGCTCGCCTCCTTCAGAAGGACTTCGTATTCCCGATCGAGGCGCCTCGCCTCGGCAAGCTGCGCCGCCTTCGCTTCGCCTTTGCTGTCAAACAGCGGAATGTCGACACCGACACTCCACACCAAGCCGTTGAACGCCGGATCGAGTCGGGTGTAGCCAAGAGTGGCCACGATGTCCGGAATCGCTTCCTTGCCGACTGCTTCGGCGCGCGCGGCGGCGGCCTGCCGACGAAACACCATCGCCTGAGCGTCGAAGCGATTCTCGACCGCCTGTTCGAGCTCCGAGGGTGCCGTCGCGGGCGGCGAAAGCGCCGCCACCGGC
>CBDUXW010000171.1:0-6822 GCA_965371275.1 uncultured bacterium
CGGCGTCGAGCCCCCGCGCCACCGCCTGGTGGACCTCCTGCTCGCCGAGCCATTCTCTTACTTTGGCAGCGCAGCGCGTCCCCGACACGATCTCGGAGACAGCGATCGCGTTCTGGGCAGCGCCCTGCGGCGGCGCCAATCCGCAGAAAATCAATGAGATGAGCAATGCGGTGAATATCTGCATGACGTTGCGATTCTCTGTCGGATTCCGCCCCAGAGGAAGCGCGCTTGCCTAAGTCTCCGGTGTCCGGTGAGCTTCTCGAGCAAGAGTTGATCCGGACCCCGGGACTTTACCGCCAATGTCGGCTTACAGTGCGCCGGGCGATCGCGATCAGCGGCTTGCCGGCAGCAGCTTCGCCAGCTCCGCAGCGAAATTGACGACGACGTGCAGCCGCGGGATTAGGGGCCTGGTTTCCTCGACCATCAGAAAGCGTCCGTCGGGAAGAACGGAGTAACTGTATCCACCCCGGGTCGCATTGAACGGGCCGCTGAAAAGCGGTTCGGGATCTCCGAACGCGAGCCCCGCTCCGTCCGCGGCAGGCCCGACGGGCACGGCCCATAGCGTTCGATCACCGGGGTAGTGGCAATCGAGGTAGTAGATCTCGCCGCCGTCTGCCGACCAGACCGGCCATCCGCCACAGCTCGATATCTTCCACTTTGGGCCCTGCCCGGAGGCATCATGAGCGCCGAGGTCGGCTGGAAACGGGCGCACGTAGATGTCCCACTCTCCGGATTCGTTCGAGTGATAGGCGAACCACTTGCCGTCGGGCGAGACGGTGGCGCTGCTCTCATCGTAGGGCGTCGTCAGGAGAGGGAGCGGTTCGCCGCCTGCGGCGTACGGAAATACCCACAGATCTTCGCTGGCGACGGAAGTCGTGTCGCCTGCGGTCGCGACCGGCGCGACGACCTCTTCCGTAAACACGATGAACCGTCCATCGGCGGTCCAGGTGTCCGCGAACAGGTGGTTGTCGGTTCGCACGAGCGGTACGGTGGCTTGCCCTTCCTGAAGATTCATCCAGCCGAGCTCATACTTGCCATTCACCCGCGAGCTGAAGACCAGCGCGCTGCCGTCGCGGCTGAAGAGCGGGTCGCGGTTCCACTCACCGGACGTGAGTCGACTTGCGGTTGCCGGTTGGTGGGCGCTGAGCCGCCATAGATCGCGACCTTCACCACCCACCAATGCGAGCACGTAGGATGAACCGTCCGGAGAAACGCGCGCGTCCGCGATGAGATCGGAGCCCCTCGTGGTTTCCACACGCTCTTTCCTCCCGCCGCGGTCGATCAGCTGCATGCTCCGGACACGAAAGGGCGTCGGCGGACCGAACACCAAAGTGCCCGCGGCCGACACAGCGAGTTGCGATACGCCGGCGACCGACTGGGGCTCGTCGGGAAGGCGAACCGGCGCTCCGATAATCTCGAGCTCTTCAGTAGCGAAGCGCACCGCGAACAACCCGTCGTCGCGCACGAAGAGCAGATGGCCGCTGTCGACGTACCTCGGACTTCTTGCGTTGCGGACGATCACTCGGTGATCGCCGGTTTCGAGATCGACGACCGCGACATCTCGGCTTCCCGGAGACGCCATGACGACGAGCGCGTTCTTGGCGCCCGGCAGCATCTCGGTCCAGGTGAATTCCGGGCCGTTGGATTGATTGGCGACGACGAGATTCGGGTCGCCGCCTGCCGCGGGTATCCGCCACAGTCCGCCGCCTATCGAGCGCGTGGCGAAAATGATCGTGTCGTCGTCGCCCCAAGACGCGTTCGTGATCTCCGCCGCGCCGGCGGCCAGCTGGCCGCCGGCGACGAGGTTGATGCGTGAAGCGTCGGGGCCGAGAGACAGCGTCGTCCACGCGCCGCGGCTCCAAAACCCGACTCTCTCCCCGTCGGGCGAGAAGAAAGGTGCCATCACGGTCCCTTCGTAAATTTTCTCGATCCGCTGGCCGTCCAGACGGCGCAGGTAGAGTGCGCACGAACGTGGTTCCGGTTCATCGACGCAGCCCGCGAACACCAACTTTTCGCCGTCGCGTGACAGCGCCAGCGCCGGATACTGTAAATTCTGCACCCCGAACTCGCCGAGCTCGATCGTGGAGCGGACGACCGGGTCGGTTCCCAGCTCGCCGGCAGTTGACGACGACATGAGCGCGGCGACCGCCAGGGCGCCAACGACGCCGCCGCCAAGGCTCCACAGAAACGGTTGCCAACTGCGCGGTGTTGAACCGGCGAGCGGCGTGAGTTTGTCGGGCCCGTTGGAGTGGTCCTCAGGGGCGGCTCTGGGTGCCGGGTCATCGTCGTGTGCGTTTACCGAACCGATGAACCGATAGCCTCGGCCCTGCACCGTGCGGATGTACTGCGGCGCCCGCGGATCGTCGTCGAGCGCCTTGCGCAGGATGCGAACGGTCTCCGTGAGCGAGTGCTCGGTTACCGCCGTGTCCTGCCAGATGCGCTCGAAAAGCTCGTCCTTGGAGATTGTCTTTTCGGGCATCTCGAGCAAGCACTCCAACAAGTCGAGCGCCTTGGGTGGCAGGGGTACTTCCTTCCCGTCGCGTTCGAGCACACGAGCGTCGTGATCGAGCCGAAACGGCCCGAAAACGAGGATTTCGCGGTTTCCTGACATTCGTGACTCAGACATGAGGTGAACGTGATGCGTTCTTGAGGACCGTCGTGCGTCCCTGCAACTAGTCTCCACCAGGATCGGGTCGGGTGTCCGACCCATGAGTTCGTCGGGGCGGCTGGTCGTTACTGGCCCAGCAGCCCCAACCGTATGCACGGCAGCGTGCCGTACTCAAGAGGGGAAAGGGAGGAACGCATGAAGCGCTACTCGATTCTGCTGGCCATCGTCTGGCTTGCCATCGTCATTGCCGTTCCGCGCGGCGACGCCGGCGCGGTCCAAAAAGGCAAGGGCGGCAAGAAGAACGATCCCAACCAGGTCGTGCGGCTGACATTGCACGACGATCATCCGCTCGTCTTCGATACCGCTCCCGGCGGGCTGTTCAGCGACCGCATGGTGCGGAACGGTTCAGACGATCTCGTCGACGGCGGCGACAACGATGGTTATCTGGAACTTGCCGATCTTGGCGACACCTTTGCCGACATCCTGTCTGCGCCAGACGTGATCTATCAGGATCGGCGCATCGATGCCGGTGGCGACGGCAATCCGGATCCGTGCTCAACCCTCGATGTCACTTCGAGCGGGTCGAACGAGGGCCGTATGTGGGCCTACATCGGTCGCGGTACGGGCGATTGGAACAACGACTGTCCCCTGTACGAAGAGGGCAATGGCAAGCAGCCTTTCTTGAACGACGCGCGCACGGTGTCGTTGGAATTCGACAAGGCGGAAGCGGGCGGCTCCTGCGCTTGTGCTGCCTTCTCGTCGCGCTTGGCGGCGATCAGCACTCCCAGTACCGGATTCGAAGACAATCCCGTGGACCCGGGCGAAGACGGGATGCTCGACACCCCCGACGACATCGTGAGGAACTCCTGCATCTTGACGGTAGCCACCGAGGAGATCGTTACCGACAGCCTCGACGACCGCACCGGCAACACGCGCATCGTCGCCTACAGTCCGTATCTGGAGGAGGCGAGAAAAGGCAAGAAGGGCGCGCCGCCTCCCGCTCCGCACCCGTTCGTCCGGGTGTCGATCAAATTCGACATCGACCATCTCCCGGGTGAGCCGAACCACTGGGAGCTCAACTCGGCCGGTTATTACGACGGCGACACGATCATCCCTGTCGTACACGTGGACGGCGACACCAAGGTGATCAAGTCGACCATCGAGCCCTTCTACCTGGGGTTCGGGTCGAACGAGGTGTGCCCCGACCTCACCATGCCGTTCAAGATGACCCTCGAGCGCTTCGAAGTCCCCGCCGGCTAGGTCGAGAGGCCCGCGAACGAAAAGGCCCCGGAGCGCATGCTCCGGGGCCCTGCGTTTGCCCGTTAGTCGGCGACCGCGTGCGACTACTTCCTCCGCGGCCGTTGGCGTGCAGTCTACTGCCCGGCGCTGATCCTCTGGCGCTTCTGGCCTTCGACCATATCAGCCACCTCGGCCAAGATCTTCTTGGCGTCGTACACGATGCCGTCCTTGATGGTCCAGCGCACGCCGCCGATGCGGCTGACGGCGCCGGTTTCCTTATCCAGGACGATGGCGCCGGTGCCGTACAGGGTCTTGAGGTTGTGCAGCGGGTTGGCGTCGACGATGACCATGTCGGCGAGCAGGCCGTTGCGCACCACGCCGAACTCGATGGGAACGCCCTTGGGCTCGTGCAGCGTCAGGGCGCCGTTCATGGTCGCCGCCATGATCACCTCGAGTGGGTGGAAGCCGGCCTCCTGCAGCATCTCGAGCTCGTTGACGTAGCCGAAGCCGTAGGTCTGGTAAATGAACCCCGAATCGGAGCCGGTGGTCACCCGGCCGCCGATCTTCTTGTAGTCGTTAATGAGCTGCATCCACACGTGGTAGAAGTTGCGCCACGCGACCTCGTCCCACGTGGTCCAGTCGAACCAATAGGAGCCGTGGCTGCTGGTGCTCGGCTGGTAGAAGTCCCATAACGTCGGCAGCGTGTACTGGTCGTGCCACTCGGCCTCGCGGAAGCGCATGACGTCGCGGCCGGAGGAGTAGATCGTCATGGTCGGGTCCATGACGGTGCCGAGCTCCTTGAGCTCCTCGAGGTAGGCCCACCACTTTTCGGAGCCGGGCTCGTGGATCTTGTCCCACAGACGCGCTACCTGGCCGAAGCGATGCTGCTCGTCGTTGTAGTTCATGTCGACGGGCCACGGCTGGACCACGTAGTCCTTGAGCAGCGCCTCGAAGTGGCCGTAGTAGTGCGTCACGGTGCCGAGGCCGAGGCGGGCGGCATCCATGGCGTCCATCTGCGCGACGCCGGTTTGTGCCAGGTGGGCGGTGGAGCCGAGGCCGACGGTCTTGGCCTCGTCCAGTAGCGCGCCCATGATCTCGGGACGGAAAGAGCCCATCTTCATGCCGTCGATGCCCTCGATGGCTGCTTCCTGCACCCAGGCGCGCGCCTCGTCGGGGGTATTGGCGTTCGGTCGCTGGTAGTCGAAAATGCGCGGCGCCATGGTTTCGTTGCGGGCGCTGCGCTCCTTCTCACGTTGCGCCCAGCCACGCGGCCCGAGGTTGACGCCTCGGACCGTCGTCACACCGTGCGCCAGCCACAGCTTGAAGGCGTAGTCGGGCGGGTTCTTGCCGTTGCCGGCGTGCACGTGCATGTCGACGAAGCCCGGCGTCAGGTACATACCGTCGGCCTCGACCACATACTCCACATCGTCCGGAATGGTGCCGCCGACGCGGGCGATGCGGTTGCCCTCGACGATGATGTTGGTGGGGCCGCGCGGCGGTCCGCCGGCGCCGTCGATCAACATGACGCCGCGGATGGCCATGGTGCCGAACGGGCCGACCCCGTCGTCGGGACCGCGCGCCGGAATGTCGGGATACCCGCCGCCCTGTGCGGAAGCATCGTGGGCCGAGCCGACCATGGCGATTACGAGGGCGAGGCCGGCAACGAGCAAGAACGTCGATAGCGTGCGGATGTTGTGCATGTTTCCTCCGTGGCTCCCGAGTTGCCCGCTGCGGGTGGGCTGTGGAGCCGGCGTGGGGATGTAAGAACGCGGCAGAACTTTACCGCGCTTCGAAGTTTTCCTGCACCCGAGCCTGCGACGCGGGTGCGGTGTGCCCGTCGATGGGGCGGACGGCGGCGTCAGCCGCCGGTTTCGTAGGCCTGCTGGATCCCGTCGGGGGGTGCCGGTTCGGCGCGCCAGGCGGTGCGCCGCGAGGCGCCCATCTCGGTGCGCTCATAGTGGTCCCATCGGAAAACCCAGGACGGGCCGGCGCCGCCGGACCACACGTCGTCATGGTCGTAAGCGGGGTCGTGGAGCGCCTCTTCGAGGGTCACGAACGCGTAACCACGTGCCTCCATGATGCCGACCACCGCGGCGAAGTAATCGGCGTTCAGCTCGTTGGCATGCAGCAGGAGAACATGCGGGATCGGCCGGTCAAAGAGCTCGAGCGTGGCGTCTTCGAAGTATGCGAACTGCGCCTCGGTGAACTGCAGGTAGGCGGCGGCCACCTGCTGTCGCCGCGCCTCGTCGCCGGCCGTCACGGCCCGCTCGTAAACCGCCGCGAACATCCAATCGACGGTTTCGATGGTTACCGGCGCCACGGTGTATCCGTGCGCCGCCAGGAACGCCTCGAAGTCGTGCCGGTCCTCGAGCGATGAGCCGGTGCGGAGAAACGGGTGGCGAAAGTAGCGAAACGGCAGTTGCCGCTCGTCGTCGAGCATGTGCGAAACCGCCTCGCCGCGCAGCACGTCGGCCTTGAACTCGACGAGCGGAGTGGTATTGAGCGACGGGTGCGAGAAGGTGTGGTTGCCGAGCTCGAGCCCGGCCCGGGTCCAGGTGCGCAACACTTCGATGCGCCCGTCAACTTCGCCGACCACGTTGTAAAGCTTTTGCTCGTTGACGAAGCCGACGGCCGGCACGCCGGCCGCGGTGATCTCTGCGACGAGCCTGTCGGTCATGTCGCGGAGGCGCCCCAGGCCGAACTGGCGACCGCCGAGCGGCAGGTCGTCGAAGGTCACGGCGATGGCGGGAAGCGCCGTTTGCGCGGCGCCGGGCGGCTTGCTCTCGGTGGCTGCAACCCGGCCGGTCGGATCGACATCGCTGTCGGGAGCGAGAGCGCTGAGAGCGACGTGAGCGGCATTTCCGGCCGCAGCGAACGCGATCAGGACCAGACAACCGACGGTCCCTGTTCGACGAATTCGAATGGGGCTACGGTACACTAGGGCACATCATGACCACCTACCTGGTAGCCGGCGC
>CBDUXW010000172.1:0-6790 GCA_965371275.1 uncultured bacterium
ACCGAGAACCCCGAGCTGATCTACGTCGTCTCGAGCCACTTCGACTCGACGGCGCGCGGCCCCGGCGCCGACGACAACACGTCGGGAACGGTCATGCTGCTGGAAACCGCGAGGGTCCTGGCCCAGCATCCGCTGCCCTACACGGTGATCTTCGCCTCGTTCACCGGCGAGGAGTCGGGCTTGCTCGGCAGCCGCGAGTTCGTGCGCCAGGCGGTGGAGAACGGCGACAAGGTCGTCGGCGCCCTCAACAACGACATGATGGGCTGGTCCAACGACCACCGTATCGACAATACGATTCGCTACTCGAACCCCGGCATTCGCGACCTGCAGCACGCCGCGGCGTTCCTGTTTTCCGACCTGATCACCTACGACGCGCTCTACTACAAGAGCACCGACGCGGCCGCCTACTACGAAGCCTACGGCGACATCGTCGGCGGCATCGGCTCCTATCCGGTGCTCGGCAATCCGCACTACCACCAGGTCCACGACGTGCTTGAGACCATCAACCACGACCAGGTCCGCGAAACCACCAAGGCCAACGTGGCCTCGATCATGCTGCTGGCATCGAGTCCTTCACGGCTCAACGGACTGCACATCGTGAGCCGCGACGGCAACGAGGTGGAGGTGGCGTGGGATCCGAGCCCGGAGAACAGCGTCTTCGAGTACGTGGTGCGCTGGGGCCCGCCCGGCGGGCCCTACCAAGAGGGCGTCGTCGACATGTCGCGCGCCTGGCTCGACGTTCCCGACGGTACCTTCGTGTCCGTGAAAGCGGTGAGCGACCGCGGCGTGCGCGGCTGGGACTGGGCTCACGTCACGATTGGACGGTAGCGCCGAGAGCTACTCCCTCGATCAAGGACGAAGCCCAGCGTGACCCTGCCCACTATCCCGGACCGGCAGCCCGGGCGGGCGGCGCGCTCGCGCCCAGGTACCGATCGAGCCACTCGAGGATCTCCCGGATCATCTCCCCGCGGGGGAGCGGCAGGTGGCCTGCATCGTAAATGACCAGCCGCTTGTGCTCCTCCGGCGTGCTGAAAAGATCCATCATCCCTTGCTGGTGGGTCTCAACCGGGTTCTCGTAATCGTATCGGCCGCCGAGCATCAACACGGGTGTGGTGACCCGCGGGGCGAAGCTGGTTGTCAACGTGCCGTAAAGGCCGCCGGAAATGAGCACAGCTACCTTGAATCGATCCTCCGCCGACAGTGTGATCGGTGCGATCCAGGCGCCACCACTCAGTCCCATGAAGGCGATCTTGTCGGCGTCGATGTCGTCGCGGCTCTCCAGATAATCGAGGGTCCTCGCCAAGTCCTTGATCATCCGCGGCAAGTACTCCGAAAAACTGCGGGTGCGATCGATGCGCTCGTACATTCCCGACAGGATCGGCCGAACCAGGACGCGGCCGCTCTTCGGGATGTACTCGAAGCGCTCCCAGTAGGCCGCCTCGAACGTCGGCTGCTCGAAGGCGTTGTCCCCCGGGAAGTAGACGACCGCCTGGTAGGGAGGCGACCCTTGTTTCGGCAGGTCCAGATGCACCGTGAATCGCTCGCCACCGTACGCGGCGTCGATCGACACGCTCTCCCGTCGCCAATCGCTCGCGCTGTCCTCGGTAGCTTCGAGCACCGGATTGAGGGGCGCCTTCGTGTAGGCGAATTGGCGCTCGTACACCGCGAACGCGTCGTCGGACAGAGGCTCGACCGCGGTGAAATCGATCGAGTTCAGCTCGACGGGTGCGTCTAGCTCTTCAGGAGTATCCCCAGCGCGCTCCTGCATCGAGCGAAAACCGTTAATCGCGGAGCGGTCGAAAGGATCGGCGGCTACGGCCCAGGTGAACCTGTACGTCGGCTCGCTCCATGCTCCACCGAGAATGAGGCGATGTTCCCCGGAGGTGTTCCAGCACCACTCGCGTACGTTGCCCGCCAGATCGGAGGCTCCCGAGACGCCGATGCCCGGGGATGAGCCGACCGGAGCAAGACCCTCCCCGCCGAAATTGCTCAAGGTGATGATGTCGGGGGCGAGGGGCAGGACATGCTCGCTACCGGGCAGGGCGGCGCGGATCCAGTGATACGCGGTGGGCAGGCGGTTACCTCGAAAGTCGGCGTAGGCGGCCGCTTCGTACCAGCTCACTCCCCCTACCGGGTAGTCGCCCTCGCCCTCGGGGTAGTCGCCCAGTTCCCAGGTCGCGGGGCCGGGGCGGCCGGTGGTGTCGATGAGCTCGGCCATCGCCTCCTCCCAGGTGAGGCTGCGGCCGTCCCGGCGGAACTCGTGTTGCCAGTACTCCGGGCGTTGGTAACCGCCGGCATCCACGAACTCCTTGAACCGGGCGTTGCTGACCTCCGTGCGGTCGATGAAGAACGGCGCCAGTGTCACGGGCTCGAGCGATACGCCGCGCAGTGCCGCCTCGTACACGCCGCCGTCGACGGCCACCATCCCCGCCGGCACGCTTCCCGTGGGGTCGAGCAGAAGGCTGAACCGATTGCGCTCGTCCGGCGTCGAGAACCGCGGCAACGGCGCGAAAGTCCCATCCGACTGGGGATAGGAAAGCGCGGAGAGGATCTCGTGCGGCTCGAATCCCTCTTTCTCGACCCGTAGGCGGAAGCCGCCGAGGGGGAGGCGACGATCGATGATGGGAGACAGGCCGAGCATGAGCCACTCGGCCTCCGTCGCCGCATTCTGGCGGTAGAAGACAACCGCACCGGGCGGATCGGTCTCGACGGACACCGTGTTGCTCATCTCGTCCCACAGACCGACCAGCATCGGGTCGTCGGGAACGATGCGCTCAACCTCGCGGGCCAGGTCGAAGGCCGCCGGGTACTCCTCCGCCGCGATCAGTCGCATCACCTCGGGAAGAGCCTCCTGGCGCGCCCACTGCCGTTCGGCTCCGCGCTGGAAAGAGCGCACGCCGAAGAAGGAAAGCAAGACGCCCAGAAACAGCAGCGGCACCGCGACGCGGGGTCTTCGCATCACCGCCCACAGCGAGCCGGCCTCCTTTGCCTCGAGGCTGTCCCGCAAGGCGGCGAGCTCGTCGCGGAGGTTCGCCGCGCTCGGGTAGCGGCTGGAGGGCTCCTTTTCGAGAGCCTGGAGCACGATCCGGCGGAGCTCACGCGGCACACCGTCGGCGGTCACCAAAGGGGCCGGGGTCTCCCGCAAGATGGCCACCAGCGTCTCCGCCTGCGACGATCGGGCGAAGGGGCTGAGGCCCGTTAGCATCTCGTAGAGCACGCAACCGAGCGAGAAGACATCGCTGGCCGGGCCGGCGGGCTCGCCCTTGGCCTGCTCGGGCGACATGTAGCCCACGGTGCCGAGGATGACACCCGTCGCGGTGGCCCCCTCGGGCAGCGCCATGGTTTCGTCCTCGGCCGTGACGGGCCCCAAAGGCATGCTCCGGGCAAGGCCGAAGTCGAGGATCTGGACGACGCCGTCGGGAATAAGGAAGAGGTTCGCCGGCTTGATGTCGCGGTGCGTGATTCCCTTGGCATGGGCGGCGGCGAGGCCATCGGCCACCGATAAACCGATGTCGAGCACCTCGCGCCAGGCAACGGCGCCCCGGCGCGTGATCCGCTCGCCCAGGGTCTCGCCTTCGAGCAACTCGGAGACCGCGTAGGCCACGCTGCCCTCCGACCCGAACGTAAAGAGGGTCAGGATGTTCGGATGAGACAGGGAGGCGAGGGCCTTGGCCTCGCGCCGGAAGCGGCTGCCGGCGTCGGAGTCGCGAGCAAGACGATCCGGCAGTACCTTGAGCGCTACCTCACGCTCGAGCTCGATGTCCCGTGCCCGATATACCTCGCCCATGCCGCCCGCGCCCAGCGGCGAGAGGATTTCGTACTGTCCCAGCCGATCGCCGGCAGACAGGCGCATCGTTCGATCGACCCCCAGGGGATTGGTGTAACAATTGTCGCGAGTAGAGGGCTGTACCTCGCCCCGTGTCACGGTTTCAGCAGTCAACCACAGATTCGCAGCGGCCTCCATAGGCGTCCTTTGCCCATTGGCCGCCTATTTTGATAGCCTCGGGCCACTTTCCTACCCGTACCTGGAGGCTTTTGCCATGCGGATCCCACGACCCGTGACGTTTCGTCGACTCGTCGTTGTTGTCGGCGCCCTGATCCTCGCACTCCTGCCGGCGCTTACTGCCGCGCAGCAGGAATCCGTCACCGCCATCCGCGCCGGCCGTCTGGTGGATCCGGAAACCGGCACAGCAACGGAAAACCAGGTCATTTTGGTACAGGGTGGGCGGATCACAGCGGTCGGCGCCGATGTGGCGATTCCCGCCGGCGCCGAGGTCATCGACCTGTCCGATCTCACCGTATCGCCCGGGCTGGTCGACACCCACAACCACCTGGCGCTGACCTACAAGATGGACCCCGAGAACAACTATTACTACCTGACCTACGTTATGGACTCCACGGCGCTGCGCGCCATCCAGGCGGCATCCAACGGCATGCAGATGCTGTCGTCCGGATTCACCGTGGTGCGCGACATGGGCAACAACGGCAACTACGCCGACACCGCGCTGCGCGTCGCCATCGAGCAAGGCTGGATCGCCGGGCCGACGATCATCAACTCGGGCATCATCATCGGCGGCATGGGCGGCCAGTTCTGGCCGACGCCGGAGATGGCCAACGACCATTCCATCGTTTACCCGGAATACCTCGACGCCGATACCCACGACGAGATCATCAAGGCAGTGCGCCAGAACATCCTGTTCGGCGCCACCGTCATCAAGATCTGCGTCGACTGCAAGCCTTACGGTTACAGCGTCGAGGACATGGAACTGTTCGTCGCCGAGGCCGCCAACGCCGGAATGAAGGTCGAGGGACACATCCAGACGCGCGAGGGAGCGCGGCGCGCCATCGAAGCCGGCCTCTGGTCGCTGGCCCACGACGGGCCGCTCGACGACGAGCTCCACAAGTTGATGGCCGCAAAGGGCATCTTCCGGGCCGGTACCGAAACTCCAGTCGCCGATTGGTCGCGTACGTCGCAGGCCGCCTTCGAACGCCGCGTCGAGCGGCTGCGCAATGCCTACGACAACGGCGTCAACCTGACGTTCTCCACCGACGCCGATTACTACATCCCGGGCATGACGCGCGGTGAGATCGTGATCGACTTCCTGAAAACGTGGCAGGCGGCCGGCATCCCCGATGCCGAGATCCTGAAGATCATGACGATCAACGGTTACAAGTGCGCCGAAACCTACGACGAGCGCGGCCCCATCAAGGTGGGCATGGTCGCCGACATGATCGCCGTGCCGGGCAACCCGCTGGAAAACATCGACGCGCTGCGCGACGTCCAGTTCGTGATGAAGGACGGCATGGTGTTCAAGCGCGACGGTGTGGTGACGCCGGAGATCTTCTTCAACGCCGGACCGGTGAACGGCTGGCGGATCAGGTAGGCGCGCGAGGCACTAGCCGATGAGCTGGCCTTGTCGCGCTCGCTCTACGATGGCCGCCATACGCTCGGCCTCGGCGCGAGCGATGTGGCTGCCTTCCTCGGTCAGCCGGTAAACGCGCCGGCGTTCATCGGCGGCGGGACTCTCCTCGATCAGTCCGTCGTCGCGCAATTGCTTGAGCGTGCGGTAGAGCGTGCCCGGGCCGAGGATCACGTTGCGGCCGGCGCGCTCGTTGACCTCCTGCATGATCCCGTAGCCGTGGAGCTCGGACTCGTGCAGCAGCAGCAGGATCTGGAAGATCAGCGGACGCAGGGGCTCGGGCTCGGCGGCCGGGCGCTTGTTCGCAGTCATCAGTGTGGTCTCCTCACGGGGGTCATTCGGCGCGCAGCGCGATGACCGGGTCGGTGGCAGCGGCGCGACGGGCCGGCAACCAGCAGGCCAACGCCGCGACGGCCATGAGAACGCCGGCGATCGTTACGTAGGTGAGTGGGTCGAACGGGCTGATGCCGAACAGAAGCTGACGCAGCAACTGCGCGACGGCGGCGGCGGCGATCAACCCGGCAGCCAAGCCCGCAAGGGTGAGCCGCAGTCCTTGACCGACGATGAGCCGTCGCACGCGTCGCGGCTCGGCCCCAAGCGCCAAGCGAACGCCGATCTCACGCGACCGTAGGGCCACGGAGAAGGCGAGCAATCCGTACAATCCGATCGCCGCCAGCAAAATGCCCACAAATCCGAATGCGCCGGCCAGGGTCGCCGCCACGCGGCCGGGCAGCATCCCGATGCCGACCAGCTCCGGGAACGGCACGATGAACGCGGGTGGCAGCACGGGATCGAGGGCGCGAATCCGTTCGCGCACCGCCGCGACGCCAGCATCCCGCATACGGGCCATCAGCGTCATGTCGCCGCCGGCGAACTGTTGCCACGACGTATACACCAGCATGCGCGGCGGATCACTCGGCGACCGAATCTTGCTGTCGCGCGCCAGGCCGATGACCTCGGCGTCGATCGGCTCGGTCAGGCTGCCGAGGCCGAAGTGCTTGCCGATCGGACTCTCTCCAGGCCAGGCGAAGTTCGCCAACACCTCGTTGATGATGACGACGACGGGTGCACCGTCGTTGTCGTCGTCGCGGAAGTCGCGGCCGGCCAACAAGGGAATTCGCACCGTCTCGAGGTAACCGGGTGAGATGCCCGCCCGCTCGACCCGCTGAAATCCCTCGCCCGGCTCCGGCGGTAGGCCGGGCAGCACGACGCGTGTTTGGGCGTTGGAAAGGTTGAGCGGCACAACGTCGATGAGGCGCGCCGCGTCGACACCGGGCGTCCGGCGCGTCTGAGCGAGGGCCTCCACAAAAAAGTGCGACGATTCTTCCGCCGTGCGGCCGGCGACCCCGGTGTCGACAAAGAACACCATC
>CBDUXW010000173.1:0-6762 GCA_965371275.1 uncultured bacterium
ATAGGTGGCGGCAAACGTGTCGTTGATGTGGCCGCTACCGTAGGGCACGGTCGCAACAAAGTCGCCGTCGATCGTCAGCCGGGCACCCAGCCACGCCAGATCCTTATGCAACGCACTCCTTCGCTTTCAGGAAGACCTCCGTACGCGCCGCCATCGCACTTGCCACAGGTCGACGGACTCTTGATCCGGAGCCGCTAGTCCCAAAGTCGCTCGGGATATTCACCGGCGTCGACCAGGCTCCGAATACTACGCGAAACACCTTCGCTGTCTTCGCGGTAGGTGACACCGAACCAGGGGCCGCCGCCGGCAAGAATCGGCACCCGAGCGGACCCCGCAGAAATCAGCTTGTCGACGAGGTCCGGCAACAAGAACTCCGAGCCCGGGTCATCGAGGTTGTCGGCGAGGAACCCCGACAGGCCCGCTTCGAGGTGGGCGAAGATCGCCGGCGTGAAGCCCCAGAAGTTCATCGATACGGTCTCGTCGCCCGTCAGATGACAATCCTGGCCGCCGTCACCCGGATACATGGCGCCGTCACCGTGGCGCGTGATGTTGCGCACCTCGTCGATGTGCTGGAGATAGCCGTCGCGCTGCTCGCAAACGCCGCGGACCACCGGACCGTGATCCGACAGCGTGTCGCGCAGCACGTAGCCGACCATCGAGCAGTCGCCCACGGCAGCGTCAACGGCGCCGGCGACCTCGCTCAGGTGTGCGCCGAGCAACTCGAACGCCCGGGCGCCGTAGAAGTCATCAGCGTTGATTACCGCGAAGGGCTCGTCGATCTGATCGCGGGCCACCAAGGCGGCGTGTCCCGTACCCCAGGGCTTTTCTCGTCCCTCAGGAACGACAAAGCCGTCCGGCAGGTCATCGAGCTCCTGGAAAGCGTAGCGAACAGCGATGTCGTCGCGGCTGTCGTACCTGGCGCCGACGCTATCGATGAACGCAGTTTCGATGTCCTTGCGGATGACGAACACCACCTTGGCAAAGCCGGCGCGCACGGCGTCGAAGATCGAGTAGTCGAGCAACGTCTCACCACTCGGTCCTACCGGATCGATTTGCTTGAGCCCGCCGTAGCGACTGCCCATGCCCGCGGCGAGTACGATCAAGGCCGGTTTCGTTGCGCTCAATTCCTTGTGCCCTCGCTTGCCCTGCTCGGTTCCGTCGGTCGTGCCGTGGCCTCGGGACTTGCCGTCTGAAACTCTACGATGAGCAGCACCGGGCGGTGGTCCGAAGCCAACGGCTCGTCGATCACACGCGATTCTATGACCGTGAACCGGTCCGCCGGGCGGAACACGATGAAATCGATCTCCCGCGTCGGATCGTCGGAGCGAAAGGTGAGGTGATCATCACCCTTGTCGGGCACCGCAAACGACTCCCCGACCAGATTCATGACCGGGGAATCCGGTGTCGAGTTGAAATCACCGGCCAGGACCACCGGTACCGGTTCGTCTTCGAGCACGCGAAGCAGTCGCCGTGCCTGGGCCATGCGCTCACGTTCCGTTCGGTAGAAGTGGATGCCGGCAAACACGATCTCGCCACCGTTCGGCAGCAACACATTGATCGCCAACGACGTGCGCGGCTCAGGGCCCGGGGGCAGCAGGTGAGAGGTCGGATTGACGAACGGCAACTTGGAGAGCACGGCCATGCCGTATTCGCCGCCGTCATAGTCCATGAACGGCCCGAAGACCGAACCGAGGCCGGTGAGCTGGCCGAGCCGGGCAGCCTGGTTCACGCCGCCCGTTCTCCCCGTGCGATTGTCGATTTCCTGCAGCGCGACGAGGTCCGGATCGAGCGACTTGATGAGATCGGCGATGCGCCGCAGGTCGAGGATTTCGTCGTTGCCGGCGCCGTGATGGATGTTGTAGGCCAGGATGCGCAAGCGGACGGTCGCGGGGCTCTGCGTCAACGGACGCTCGATTGCGGCGGCCGACGCGGCAACCCAACCCACCATCAGGGTGACCGTGGCGACGCACATCGATGCCCGCCCTCGACCGGCGGTCGGGCGCGGACCGTCTGAGATTTTCACGAGGACCCGTTTCCGAACGTCGACTCGGGGCCCCAGCCGGGTTCGGCCACTTCGCGCAGATATGCCAACGATTCATCTCTTTCCTGCAGCAACAGCAACAGCAAATCGCCGGGTTGCGCCCATTCCAAGGCCCGCTTCACGGCTCGCAGCTCGGACGGCACCACCTCCACGGCATCGGCAGGCGCACCGAGACGCTCCAGCTCGGCGGCGATCAAGGCCGGGACCTCGCCTTCGACGCGTCCCCGCAGATACTTGGGTAACTCCTTGACGATCACCAGGTCGGGATCGCAGCTCCACGTGGCACGCGTCAGCTCGATGATCGCCGCGTCGTCTCGGTCGCCCGCCTGCCCGATGGTCACCAGAATGCGCCGTGGCTGCAATGCAGCGGCCATCTCGACGATCGCACGCACGCCGGGGGGGTTGTGGGCGAAGTCGGCAAACACCCGAGCACCGTTGATCTCGAACAGATTGCCGCGGCCCGGGTTGTCTTCCGGGCTGCCCGCGAGGCCGCGTAGTCCGTCGCAAACGGCGTCGGCCGACAACCCCGTGGCGAATCCCAACGCCGCGGCGCCGAGGCAGTTGTAGATGTTGTAGCGCGCCACGCCCGCCATGGTGATCGGAATCTCATCGACCCCGATCAGCTCTTCGAGCTGGCCGCCAACGGCGCGCACAAGCTGCCGGTCACGCAAGAAGAAAGTCTCGCCGCCCGCCGCCAGATGGTCTTTGACAACAGGATTCATGCGGTCGAGCGATACCCATACCACCGGTGCTCGCAGCCGCCCGGCGCGCGCCACGAGGGCCTCGTCGTCGGCATTCAGCACGACGCGCCCATCCTCACCGATGGCGCGGGTGATCAGCATCTTCGTGTCGGCCAGCTCTCCCATGTCCGCGACACCAAACTCACCCAGGTGGTCGAGGCCGACATTCGATACGTACGCTGCGTCGGCTCGGTTCACCGCCACGCCGCGGCGCAGCAAGCCGCCGCGGGCGCTCTCCAGAATGGCGAAGTCGACCCGTTTGTCCTGGAGCAACGCACGTGCCCCCTCGCCTCCGGTGTAGTCACCGGGCTGCACGATCTTGCCACCGATTTGGACACCGTCGCTCGACGTGTTGCCCGGCGTGGCCCCTGAAGCGATCACCATGCTGGCCAGCAAACGTGACGTTGTCGTCTTGCCGTTGGTACCGGTGATCAGCACTACAGGAACGTCGTGGACGCTGCCCCAATCAACCTCCCCGGGGTCGGGCAGCTCGTCGACCGCCCAGCACACGCTGCCGTTGCCGAGTCCCAGCGAAACCTGCTCATCATCGCTGAGCAGCGTCACACCGCGCTCGGCAGCCGCCTCGAGGAGCGCCATGAGCCGCGGATTGCTCTCGGCTTCGATGAGGCCGCGCAAATGTGCCGCCGCCTCTTCGAGAGGCGGCGCGTCGCCGCCCGTCAGCGTAGCCTCGGTTTCGGCCCAGGCCCACTCGTTGACCTCGCAGGCCGCGTACCAACCGTCGATCGGGGAGCTGATCTGCAAGCTGGCGCCGCCGGCGAACTCACGCGTGTACGTGCGCTCTTCCTTCCAACCGACAGCCTCGAGGATGGCGCGGGCGCTCTCCTGCCACACGCCGGATACCAGTTGGGTCTCCGAGTCGTCGAGCGCCACATCGATTACCGCGCCCGGAGCGTCGGAGACGATGTTGATCCCCGTCAGTCGCCGTGAGTCGAGCAGTTCCATGCCGTGCTAGTCCGCTTCCTCGACCTCGCGCGCGATGCGCACGCCGCGTTCATCGCGGATCAACGACTGACCTTCCTCGAGTACCAATTCCGGCACCTGGGGGAGCTCGACCGGCGACGGCGCGCCCCCGGTGGTATCGAGGACTTGTTCCTCGACGTCGGTCGTGAAGCTCTGAATCTGTTTCCAGGTGCGCGCGACGTTGTCCCCGAACACGAGCAACAGGTCGCCGGCGTCCGCCATTTTCAGAGCCGCCTCGGTGGCCTCGACCTCCTCGGGAATCACGTCGATAGCAGTGGCCGCGACGCCGTTCTCCAGGAGGGTGTCGCGCAGCATCTCCGGGATTTCGTCGGGCTGGCGACCGCGCAACACATCGTCGCGCCGGCAGATGTAGTGATCGAAGCTACCGGCGGCGATCTCGGCGATTCCACGGACGTCGTGGTCGCGCCGGTCACCCGGGGCGGCCAGCACGCAGAGCCGACGGCCGCGAACCTCGAGGCGCTCGACCAGCTCCACCATGGCGCGCACCGCCGCCGGGTTGTGGCCGTAGTCGAGGATCACCTTGAACGGGTGCTCGTCGAAGATGTTCATGCGACCGGGCGCCTGGAAAAACGTCGTATCGAAGGTTCGCAGGCCATGCCGGATGTCCTCGAGGCCGACTCCCATGCTGTGGGCCATGGCGGCAGCGAACATGGCGTTCTGCACGTTGTGGATGGCACGGCCTTCGAGCGTCGCCGGAATCAGGTTGCTCCACAGCAGCGGCATATGGGCGCCGCCGTCATAGAGCGTGATCATGTGCCCGTGGATGCCATCCTCGAGGACCACGCCACGGCCGCCGCTGCTGATGTGCTCGGCAACCAACGGATGACGCGGATTCATCGTGACGTAACAGATGTTCTCGGCGTCGGTGTGGTCGGCCATTTTGAGACACAGCGGATCGTCGGCGTTGAGGACGACGGTGTCGGTGGTCACCTCGATGGGAATTCGCTTCACCTCGGCCAGTTGCTCCAGCGTGTCAATGCCGCGCAGGCCGAGATGATCCTCGGCGACATTGAGACAGCACGAAACGTCGCAATTGCGATATCCCATGCCGGCACGCAACAGACCGCCGCGCGCCGTCTCGAGAACCGCCACGTCGACAGCCGGGTCCGACAGCACCATCCGCGCAGCGATGGGCCCCGTCATGTCGCCTTCGACGGTCAGGTGGCCGTCGATGTAGACGCCGTCGGTTGTCGCCAGCCCGACGTGCTTGCCTGTCAGCTTGTGGATATGGGCGAGCATCCGGGTGGTCGTCGTCTTGCCGTTGGTTCCGGTGATCGCGGCGATGGGAATGCGGCTCGGTGCGCCGGGCGGAAACAACATGTCGATTACGGGGCCGGCGACGTCGCGCGGCTCGCCTTCGCTCGGCGCCACGTGCATGCGGAACCCAGGCGCTGCGTTGACCTCACAGATGGCGCCGCCGACGCCCTTGAACGACTCGCTGATATCGGTGGTCAAGAAATCCACCCCGGCAACGTCGAGCCCCACCGCCTTGGCGGCGCGGACGGCCATCTCACGGTTGTCCGGATGTACGGCGTCGGTCACGTCGACGGCGGTGCCGCCGGTCGACAGGTTGCCGGTCGACCGCAGGTACACGACCTCGCCGTCTTCGACAACGGAATCGACGGTGTAGCCGGATTGCTCCAGCAGGCGCTCTGCCTGATGATCGATCTCGATTCGGGTCAGCACTTTCTCGTGGCCGATGCCGCGCCGTGGGTCGGCGTTGGTGATCTCGACCAGTTCGGCGATGGTGCTCTTGCCGTCGCCGACGACGTGACCCGGAACGCGCTTGGCGACGGCTACCAGCTCGCCGTTGATCACCAACATGCGGTGGTCTTCACCCTGGATGAAGCTCTCGACGATGACCCTGCGGCCGTACTGCTGCGCGTGATTGAAGGCCTGGGCCACCTCGTCGGCGTCGGTGAGGTTCAACGACGCGCCGCGGCCGTGATTGGCGTCGAGCGGCTTGACGACCAGAGGGAATCCGATGCCCTCGGCGACCCGGCGGGCGCCGTCTTCGGTCTGTACGACTCGTTGCTGGGGAACGGGCAGTCCGAGATTGGAAAGAATCCGGGCCGCCTCTTCCTTGTCCGACGCGATCTCCACGGCGATGTGATGCGTCTCGCTGGTGATCGTCGCCTGAATGCGGCGTTGGTTCTTGCCGAACCCGAGCTGCACGAGACTGTACGGATTGAGCCGCACCCACGGGATGCTGCGCTCCTCGGCGGCACGCACGAGCGACGCCGTACTGGGGCCGAGTGCACGACGGTGCGTGAATCGAATGAGGTCGTCGCGCTCTTCCTCGAAGTCGAAATCGCCGGGATGATCGGCGGAGCGTAGGTCTTCGGGCAGCAGGCTGTCGAGGAAACGAATCGCCAGCTCGCCGGCCTCACGACCGACCTCGCGCTGCACGTACTGGTACACGACGTTGTACTGGCCGGTCTCGCCGGCCGAGCGCGTGCGGCCAAAAGTTACCTGGGCGCCGGCGACGTTTTGCAGTTCCAGGGCGACGTGCTCCAGCACGTGTCCCATCCAGGTGCCCTCGTCTTCCTTGAGGCGACGCACGAAACCGCCGGGCTTGCCGTACGAGCAACCGTGCTGCTGCAATCCGGGCAACGCCTCGAGCAACGGCTCGATGAAATCGTCGCCGAGGCGGGCACTCGGCCATTCCTCGAGCTCCTCGAGGTCGATGAGGAACCGCATGACCGGAAAGTTCGCGTAGAGGCTCGGCCCCAGATAAACCTGCTTGTCGAGGATCTTCATCGCTTGCTCTGGCTGTACTGCGGCCGAACCGTCACTGGTCGACGTCCTCTCTGTGCTTGCTCTTCGGCGGCGGCGTTACGCGGTGCGAGTCGAGATCGAAGCGAGCACCGTGCAGCAGCACGTGCAACCTGACCCCGACCATCGACATCGGGTCGCCCTTCTGGTCGCCCATCGAGGAATACTCGATCTTCGAGCCATCCACAATGGTCGCCGAACCGC
>CBDUXW010000174.1:0-6757 GCA_965371275.1 uncultured bacterium
GTGAGCTGCCGCTCGTCGTGTTCCCGACGTTGCAATGGTTCGACGGCCGCGGCGCCAATCGGCCTTGGTTGCAGGAGCTCCCCGACGCCGTCCACAAGACGACGTGGGAAAGCTGGATCGAAATTCATCCGGATACCGCCGCGGCGCTCGGCCTGCAGCAGGGCGAGGAAGCCAGGTTGGCATCGGCGCACGGCGTGCTCGAAGCCGGAGTGGTGGTGACGCGTTCCATCAAACCGGGCATCGTGGCCGCGCCGATCGGCCAGGGGCACACCGCGTTCGGCCGCTACGCGGCACAGCGTGGTCGCAATCCCATGACGTTGTTGCCGATGCGCCTCGAGGAGGCTTCCGGCGCCATCCAACGGCTCACGGCGCGGGTTTCGGTGACTTCGACCGGGCGCCGCGTAGCGCTGCGTCAAACACAGACCGAAGAATCCGACCACGACCGCGGAATCGCCCAGCATGTCGCGCTGGCGGCTCTCAGCGGCGACGAGTTGCCGGTTATGACGGCTGAGCGGGCTGAGTTGTTACACGAACTGGAAGCCAGCGATCTGTACGACGATCACGAGCACGAGGAGCACCGCTGGGGCATGACGATCGACATCGATGCTTGCATCGGCTGCGGCGCCTGTGAGGTTGCCTGCGCAGCGGAGAACAGCATCGCGATTGCCGGCCCGGATGCGGTTGCCAACGGCCGTGAGATGGCGTGGCTCCGCATCGAGCGTTACCGCGTCGACGAGTTGACGATGTTCGTCCCGATGTTGTGCCAACACTGCGATAGGGCGCCGTGCGAGTCGGTGTGTCCGGTGTACGCCACCTACCACAGCGACGAGGGGCTCAACGCGATGATCTACAACCGTTGCGTCGGAACCCGTTACTGCTCGAACAATTGCCCCTACAAGGTACGCCGCTTCAACTGGAAGCAGCCGCTGTGGCCCGAGCCCATGCACCTGCTGCTCAACCCCGACGTCACGGCGCGCAGCAAGGGCGTCATGGAAAAGTGCACGTTCTGCGTGCAGCGAATCCAGTCCGGCAAGGACGCCGCGGCCGCGGACGGACGCGAGCTTGCCGACGGTGAAGTAATCCCGGCATGTGCCCAGACCTGTCCGGCCGACGCCATCGTCTTCGGCGATCGGCTCGATGCCGACAGCACCGTGAATCGCGTCGCAGACGCCGGCGCCGATCGTGCGTACGACATGCTCGGTGAGCTCGGTACGCGTCCGGCGATCACGTACTTGAAACGGGTGGTCAACGAAGATGTCTGAGACGGCGCCACGTCCCCGTTCGGTCGGCGCCGCAGTCGCCCACACCGCGGTGGTCGACCTCGGCCGCATCCACGATGACCTGGTGGCACCGGTCGGCAAGTTCGGTGCCGGCTACTTCGCCTTGCTCGGCGGGTTGGCGGTAGTCTGCGTGATCGGTCTCGGCGCCTTCCTGATGCAGGTCACGGAGGGGCTCCAGGTCACCGGCCTGCAGAACCCCGTGGGCTGGGGCATCTACATCACCACCTTCGTATTCTGGGTGGGTATCGCCCACTCGGGCACGCTGATCTCGGCGATCCTGCTGCTGTTTCGCGCCCGCTGGCGCCCGGCGATCTCACGTTTCGCCGAGGCGATGACGTTGTTCGCCGTGATGACGGCGGGGTTGTTCCCGCTCGTGCACATGGGCCGCGTGTGGAAGTTCTTCTACCTGCTGCCGTATCCCAACCAGCGGGGGCTATGGCCTAACTTCCGTTCGCCGCTCATCTGGGACGTCTTCGCGGTCACGACGTATCTGACGGTGAGCGCGTGTTTCTTGTACATCGGTTTGATTCCCGACCTGGCGGCCATGCGCGATCGGTCGACAGGCTGGCAGCGCACGGCCTACGGCACCCTGGCGCTGGGTTGGCGCGGCACCGGCAAGCAGTGGCACCACTATCGTGCTCTATACGTTTTCTTTGCAGCGCTGGCGACACCGCTGGTCATCTCGGTGCACAGCGTCGTGTCGTGGGACTTTGCCGTGTCGATTGTGCCCGGGTGGCATTCGACGATCTTTCCACCCTACTTCGTGGCCGGCGCGATTCTGTCGGGCCTGGCCATGGTGCTGAGCCTGTCGATTCCGATGCGTGGCTGGCTCGGCCTCAACGACTACATCACCAAGCGCCATCTCGACGGCATCGCCAAGTTGCTCCTGTTCGTATCGCTGATCGTGAGCTACAGCTACATCGTGGAGTACTTCATGGTCTGGTACGGCGGTGAGCATGTGGAGCAGGAGGTGTTCCGTGTGCGGGCCATCGGCCGCTACGCTCCGCTGTTCGCGGTGATGCTGATCGGCAACTGCATCGCGCCGTTGTCCTTGTTCTGGAGCCGTGCCCGGCAGTCGGTGCGCTGGTTGTTCGTCCTGTCGATCCTGGTGAACCTCGGCATGTTCACGGAGCGCTACTGGATCATCACCTCCAGCCTGGGGCGCGAGTACATTCCTGCCGCCTGGGGCTGGTACACGGGATCGCTGGTCGAAATGGCGATCTTCCTCGGCAGCTTCGCCATGTTCCTGATGATGTTCCTGCTGTTCGTGCGCCTGGTGCCGCCGGTACCGCTGGCCGAGGTGAAGGAATCGATGCTGCATCATGGCCTCGGCGCCGAGGGAGCGACAACGGACGCGGCCGCCGGTGGCTCGCCATGAGCGTGCGGCTGCTGGCGACGTTCGCCGATCCGGATGCCTTGGCCGCGGCGCGTCGCCGTATGCTGGAGAGTCGCGTCGTCGTCGTTGAAACCTACGCTCCGGTGCCGATCGAATTCGACGATGAAGCGGTCAGTCCGGTGCGCCGCTGGGTACTTCTCGGGGGCATCGCGGGATTGCTCGGGGGGCTCGCTTTGACGATCGGCACGGCCCTGTATTGGCCGCTGATCACCTCGGGCAAACCGATTGTCTCGCTGCCGCCGTTCCTGATCATCGCCTTCGAGACCACCATTTTGCTCGCCGCGTTGGTGGGTCTTGCCGGCTTCTTGGCCAACGCCAAGCTGCCGAGCTTCGCCGCCGGCCCCGGTTACGACGAACGCTTCGCTGCCACCGACTTCGGCCTCGTCGTGGCCTGCGAAGAGGATCGAACGGATCAAATCGACGAGCTTCTGGTGGCGACCGGCGCTACCGAGGTCGAGCAACTCGACGAGCCCGATCCCGCCGACGTCGGCCGTGCCGGCACGATCATGATGCTCGGGCTCGCCGTACTCGCCACCGCGACTGCCGGCTGTGGCATCGAGTTGCCCA
The DNA here is from genome assembly GCA_965371275.1 of uncultured bacterium. Lineage (GTDB taxonomy): Bacteria > Acidobacteriota > UBA890 > UBA890 > UBA890 > CBDCBL01. Next base: position 3,244 of record CBDUXW010000174.1, read on the forward strand.
TCGAGCTGCCCAACGACATGCATGAAACCGCCGCGGTGCATGCCGACGAGGAGCTGCGCCTGCCGGCAGAGGGCACGCTCCACCGCGATGGCGAAGTACCGCTGGAGCGCTTCGAGGCGGCCATGTTCTCGTTCCCTCCGGAGCGTCCTGATGCCGACTCGGTGGCGCATGGCGAGCGAATGTTCGCCATCTACTGCACGCCATGTCATGGCACCGACGGCAGGGGCGGGGGAGTGATCGCCGAGCATTTCGGCGAGCGGGCGCCCATCGACCTGACCGACACGAGAGCCCGTAATCAGACCGACGGCTACATATACGCCACGATACGCAACGGCGGCGGCAACATGCCTCCTCTGGGCGCGGCGATCAGCTCTGCCGAACGCTGGGCGATCGTGAGCTACATCCGAGGGCTGCAGGCGCAGCGACCATGAACCGGACTAGCGTCGCGGTTGCGTTGATCGCTATAGGGATCGCCGGCCTGGCCTTCGGCGAAGCCGAGCGCGCCTGGGGTGCTTTTCTGTTCAACCTGATGTTTTGGACAGGTATCGCCGCAGGGGCGCCGATGCTGTCGGCGGCGATCAAGATCTCCAACGGCCGGTGGGCTGCCGACGTGCACGCGCTGGCGCGCACCTGGATTCCCGTTCTACTCCTTTGCGTTGTTTTGCTGGCGGTGTTGCCGTTGGGGGCGCGGGCCATCTATCCGTGGGCGACCACGCCGGTCGAGGGACTCGAAACATGGCTGTCGCCGATCCCGCTATTCGGCCGCGACCTGATTGCTCTGGCGCTGCTGGCTTTCGTCGCCATTCGCTACACGCGCGACGAGTCGGGCAACAACCGCTGGGCCGTCGTCCTGTCGCTGGCGTACGTCGCGGTGCTGACGCTGCTGTCCGTAGACCTGTTGATGTCGCTGCAGCCGCGCTGGGTCAGCACGTTGTTCGGCGCCCACTTCTTCGTCGGCGCCGGCTACGGGGCGCTGGCGTCCTTCCCGTTGATGGCCCGCATGCAAGGGTGCGAACTCGAAACCGACACGGTCCACGATCTTGGCAAGTTGCTGTTCGCCCTCTCTTTGCTGTGGACCTACATGTTCTGGTCGCAGTATCTGGTTACCTGGTACGGCAACCTGCCGCACGAGGCTTCGTTCTGGGCAATTCGCGTGGCGCCGGGCCCGTGGCGCCTGGTCGGGATCTTCTTGTTGCTGGCCTGCTTCGCTGGGCCGTTCGTGTTTCTTCTATCGCGGCGCAATCGCCGCAATCTCCATGCCTTGGCGGGCCTGGGGATCGTGATCGGCGTCGGGCTGTGGGCCGAGCGCTTGTTGCTCGTGATGCCGTCTATTCGTCCGGATGCCGCCTTGCCCCTCGGGTGGGCGGAGTTGGCCGTATCAGGGGCGTTCCTGGGAGCTGTGGCGCTGGTGTTGGGCCGCGCGCCTACGGTATCGACACCGGGCACCGGTTAGCCTCCCGCCTGTTCTTCGCAGCGCCCGGCGGCGTCAGAGCGCCGCTTTCGAGACCATCGCGACGGGTCACCTTGCAACTATTAGTTCCACTATGGAATCATTCCAGTATGAAATCAGCTACCGCAACGCCACGAGGACTCCCGTGAAGCAGAGACCCGAGCACTATCTTCCTCTCCGGCCGGTTCACTATCACGTGCTGCTGGTGCTCGCCGAAGGTCCGCTGCACCCCTACGCGCTGGTCAAGGACATCGCGCGGCGTACTGACGAGGCCGTACGGCCCGGCCCGGCCTCGATCCACCGGACGATCCGCCAGTTGCAGGAGAGCGGTCTGATCGAGGAGAGTGACGAGCGCCCGGCGCCGGAGAACGACGATGCCCGGCGGCGCTATTTTCGTCTTACGGTGCTGGGGCGAGATGTCGCCAAGGCGGAGACGGCGCGCTTGCACGCGCTCGTGCAGCGTGCGCAGCGACACCTCGGAGGCGCGTGATGGACCGCGCCGCGTTGCGCTTCCGAACCCGACGGCTGTCGCGGTCGTCGCGGCCCCGGGGAGCTTCCCAATGACCCGGAAACAACGCCTGTTGACCGTGCTTTCCCCGGGTTCGTTCGGAGCCGCCTATCGGCAAGCGGTGATCGATTCACTCGAAGATGCACTCGCCGAAGTCGCGGCCGGCGGCCGACGGGGCAGCGGCCGTTGGCGCCAGGCGCGCAGGCGTTTCCGCGTTTGGACGGATTTCTTCAAGACCGGCGTTCAGGAACGGGGTACCGAGCTGCGACGCGCGCTCACGCCGGACGGTATGTCCCGCAGTCCCTACGAACCGCCGCTTCCTCGCTCCCCCAGGAGCAATGCAGCCGTGAGCAGCTTGTTGCAGGATTTCGCCTTTGCCATCCGGTCATTTCGCAAGAGTCCCGCCTTCACGGTGGTCGCCGTATTGACCATCGCCCTGGGTATCGGCGCCAACACGGCGATTTTCAGCGTCGTCAATGGCGTGCTGTTGCGTCCTCTGCCGTTCGAGGATGAAGAGAGCCTGGTGATGGTGCGTGGCCGCTGGCCGGTACGGAACGTCGAGAAGGCCGGCCTCAGCGCCGGCAATCTGGCCGACTTCATTCGTGACACCACGGCGTTCGCTGAGTTCGCGGCCGTTGTCCCGTTCTCGACACCGATCACCGGCGACGATACAGAGATCGATCCGGAGCAGCTTCGCGTCGCCCTCGTCACGCACAATTTCCTCTCCCTGGTCGGCATCGAGCCGGCGATCGGCCGCGGCTTCACAGCCGACGATACGCCCGACGTGGTGGTCATCAGCCACGAGCTGTGGCAGCGGCGTTTCGCCGGCGACCCGAACATCCTCGGGCAGACGCTACGACTCAGCGGCCAGGTCGTGACCATTGCCGGAGTGCTGCCCGATAGCCTGATCATTCCGATACCGGAACAACGCGGAGTGCCGTTGGTCGACGTCCAGTTGTGGAGGTTGCAGAACTGGGATCTGGATGCGGAAACTGCCCGGCGTAACGGCTACAGCCTGCGCGTATTCGCACGCCTCGCACCCGGCGCCACAATGGCGCAAGCGCAGCAACAAGCCGATGCCGTGGCTGCCGAGAGCCGCCGGTTGTATGCCGACGCGGCGCGGGTGAACACGCAGTTCGACGTGTTTACGGTGCACAGCCAGGTGGTCGACTCGATCGAATCCACGTTGCTCGTGTTCATGGCGGCGGTCGGGTTCGTGCTTCTCATCGCCTGCGCCAACGTCGCCAACTTGATGTTGGTGCGCTCGAAAGTGCGTGAGCGGGAGCTCGCCGTGCGCGCCGCGCTGGGTGCCGGGCGCGGTCGTTTGCTGCGCCAGCAGCTCATCGAGAGCCTCACGCTGGCGCTTGCCGGCGCGGTCGCCGGCCTCGGCCTTGCCTACGGCGCCATCGAAGCGTTGCTGTGGTTCGAGCCGGCCGACCTGCCGCGTGTCGACGGCGTCGGTATCGATATGGCGACGCTGGGGTTTTCGCTGGGGCTCGCGGGGCTCACTGCCGTGATGTTCGGCCTGCTCCCGGCGGCGCAGGCTGCAGGTGCAT
>CBDUXW010000175.1:0-6748 GCA_965371275.1 uncultured bacterium
GTGTTTGCTAGTCGCTCGTCACGTCGGCCGGGTCGATGCCGTAGCTCTTCATTTTGCGGTACAGGTGGCTGCGCTCGATGCTGAGCGCTTCTGCGGTGCGTTTCACGTTGCCGCCGTGCTCACGCAGCTTGCTGAGAATGAAGCGCCGCTCGAACAGGTCGCGAGCTTCGCGTAACGCCAGGTCGCCGCTGGTGTCGCGCGCGTCGGCCGGGCCCATCGTGTCCAGCGTCGGCACCAGGTCAGCCTCGGTGATGGTGTCGCCGGCGACCATGATCATGAGGCGCTCACAGACGTTCTTGAGCTGCCGTACGTTGCCGGGCCAGCGATATGCAGTCAGCCGGGCGATAGCCTCGGGTGTCAGGCTCTTCGCGGTGCCGCCGTACTCTGCGGCCGCCTCACGCAGGAAACACTCGGCGAGCAGCGGCACGTCGTCGCGCCGCTCGCGCAGCGCCGGCACGTGAAACGGCACGACGTTGATGCGGTAGTACAGATCCTCGCGGAAACGGCCCCCGTCGATCTCTTCTTGTAGGTCCTTGTTGGTGGCGGCGATCACGCGCACGTCGACGTTGTGGTCCTCGGTCGAGCCGACCGGCTGGAAGCTCTGCTCCTGCAGCGCGCGCAGCACCTTCGATTGGGTACGCATGCTCATGTCGCCGATCTCGTCGAGGAACAATGTGCCGTTGTCGGCAGCGTCGAACTTGCCGCGCTTATCGGATACGGCGCCGGTGAAGGCGCCCTCGACGTGGCCGAACAACTCGCTCTCGATCAACTCGTCGGGGATGGCGGCGCAGTTGACCTCGACGAAGGGTGCCGCGGCTCGCCGCGACAGCGCGTGAATACGCCGCGCCACCAGTTCCTTGCCGGTGCCGTTCTCGCCGAAAATCAGTACGCGTCCGTTGCTCGGGGCGGCGCGTTTGATCTGCTCGCGCAGGGCGACCATGGCGTCGGACTCGCCGACCATGTCCCAGCGCTCGTTGACCTCGGCGCGCAGCCGCAGGTTCTCATCCTGCAGGTTTTTTTGCTTTATGCCGTTGGCTACGACCAGCAGGACGCGGTCGAGCGACAGCGGCTTCTCGATGAAGTCGAAGGCGCCCAGCTTGGTCGCCCGAACCGCGGTTTCGACGCTGCCGTGACCGGAAATCATCACCACGACCGCTTCGTTGCCGTTCGACGAAAGCTTTTCCAGGACCTTGAGGCCGTCCATTCCGGGCAGCCAGATGTCGAGAAGAATGAGGTCCGGTTGGCTGCGCTTCGCCGTCTTGACGGCTTCTTCGCCGCTGGAAACCGCTTTCACACGGTATCCCTCGTCTTCGAGAACACTCTTGAGCGTGGCGCGGACATTGCGCTCGTCATCGACAATGAGAATGCTGGGTGCGTCACTCAACTGGGCAACTCGATCGTGAAAATGGTGCCGGCCGGTTGGTTGTCAGCGACGCGAACGTAGCCGTGGTGGTCCGCGACGATCTGGTGGACGATGGCGAGTCCGAGTCCCGTGCCGTCACGCTTGCGCGAGAAGTAGGGGAGGAACAGCCGCTCCTTGTCTTCAGTGCTTATGCCGGGGCCGCTGTCGGTCACCTCGACGCGCACCATTTCGATTTCCGCGTCGAACGACGTCGACACGCGGAGCGTGCCTTCGCCTTCCATCGCCTCGACGGCGTTGTCGAACAGATTCGTAAAAGCGCGCTTGAGCTGGTCATGATCTGCCGGGATCGTGGGTACCTCGTCCGAAAATTCGCGCTCGACATCGATGCCTTTGTGCATGCTGGCGCAGGCCAGCAAGCTATTGTCTACGATCTCGTGCAGGTTGGCGGGCACCAGGCTGACGGTAGGCATGCGGGCGTAGCGGCTGAACTCGCTCACCAGACCCTTGAGGGTGTCGACCTCCTGGAGAATCGTCCGCGTTCCTTCTTCGATCACGTCGAACTGCCCTTCGGCGCCGGCGGCGCGACGGTAGCGACGTGCGATGCGTTGCGCCGAAAGCTGGATCGGCGTCAGCGGATTGCGAATCTCGTGGGCGATACGGCGGGCCACCTCGCGCCAGGCCGCGGTCTTCTGCGCGGTAATGAGAGCGGTCAGGTCGTCGAGCACGACCACGGTGCCCATGTAGGCGCCGGCGCTGTCGCGCAGGCTCGAGCAGTGCACTTCGACGGTGAGACGTCCACCGTTGACGTCCAACGAAAGCTCCTCTTCGAGCGGCGCGCGGCGGGTCTTGGCGCGATCCATCAGTTTGCGCAAGTCGGCCAACGACTCGCCGCTCAGCACGCTGTCGAACGGTTTGCCGACGGCTCCGACGACGTCCATCGACAGCATGCGTTCGGCAGCTCGGTTGACCGTCGTGATGTCGCCCTCGGCGTCCAACGAGATCACGCCCGTAGCAATATTGGCGAGCACCGCCTCCATGTAGCGGCGCCGGTCATCGAGCTCGGTGTTGGTGTTTTGCAGGCTGTCGCGTGACTGTTTGAGTTTTTCCCGGCCGGCGCGCAGGTCGCGCGTCATCTGGTTGAAGGATTCCACCAGGGTGCCGAGCTCGTCGCGCGCCTCGACCTCGACCTGGTAGCTCAAATCGCCGGCTGCCACCGCCCGCGTACCTTCGGCGAGCTTCTGAATGGGCCCGGTCACGCCGCGGGCCAGATACAAGCCTACCCACAGCGCCGAGAACAGGATCAGCAGCGTCATCAGCAGGAAGCTGAGGAGGTAGTTCGTGGTGATCGGCCCCTTCTGGTCGAGGCCCTCCGAAAACGAGGCGTACAGCCCTTCGATAGCGCCGACTTCGGCGGCGAGCGATTCGTTCAGCACCTCACCGGCCACGAACACGCCGACGGCCTGGTTGCGGTTTTCCGGGTCCGGGCCGTAAATCGGCACGCCCGCCATCAACAAGCGCCCGCCATCGGGCAGGGGACGGTTGAAGCGGAACGTTTGTCCCTGCAACGCCATGGCCAGTTGCGCCAGCGGCACTTCAAGGACATGACCCGCGGGCAGCGGTTCGATGGCCTGGACGGTGCTGTCGGCCTCGGCGACGACCGTTTCCGGAAACGTCGGCGGCAGGGTCGCTCGCGCAAAGCTCTCGGCGTGCGTCCCCGCATCGTCGAAAACCGGCTCGAGCAGCAGTGCGTCGCCCTCATATACAACGAAGGCGTCGAGCGCGAGGTCTTCCAACCGCGGTCGCAGGAACGCGTTACGCAGGTACTCCCAAGTGTCGCGCGTTGTCATCTTGCCCGCGGTGATGTCGTCGGCGAGTACTCGCGCGACACGCTCGAGTTGGCGTTCCCGCTCGAGCTGCGCTTCGCGGGCGACGTTGCGGGCGCGATCGACGATCTGTGTCGTGTCGTCGGAAAACCAGGTATCGACGGCGTTCTGGATCAACCCCGACGCGGCGATGAACAACAGTACGGTGGGCACCAACGCCATGCCGATGTAGGTCACCACGACACGGGTGCTGAACTGCGAGCCGAGCTTCTGCCGTCGACGCTCGACGTAGAGCTTGATGACGTTGCGGCCGAGGACGAACAACAACACCAGCATGAGGGTGATGTTGAGTACCGTAATGCCCTGCAACGTGGCGTTGCCGAACGCCATGCGTGAACGCTGAAGCACCACCATCGCCGCAACGCACACTGCTACCAGCAGGATCATCCCGATCGCCGTCAGGCGACGGGTGCGAAGTTCTTTTTGCCGACTGTCGCTGGTTTGAGTGCTCATCAGGGGCGTTCCGGCGCCGGCGAACGAGAGTTTAAATAACCACTAATGCTATCAAGAAAAGCCAGTTTCCTGGTGTTCGCCGAAGACCTCCCTCATCCGGTCTGCTACCTCGCCCAGCGTCGCTTCGACTTTGACGGCCGCGAAGATCGCTTCCACGAGGTTGCCGTCGGCTCGGGCCACCGACTCGAGCTCATCGAGCTGGCGCTCGACGGCTGCGCCATCACGGCGCTTGCGCAACTCCTCAAGCTGTTCGGCCTTGTGTTCCTCGAGGCCCTCGGGGATCTCGTGCACTGCCATGTCGCTGTCGCCGCGCTCGTCTTCCTCGAAGCGGTTGACGCCGATCACCGTCCGTTCGCCGGATTCCACCGACAATTGGTCGGCGTATGCAGCTTGTTCAATTTGCCGCTGAACGTGGCCGGTCTCGATCGCCGCCACCATGCCGCCGAGCTCATCGATCTCGCGAATCAGCTCCAAGGCCTCGTCTTCGAGCTTGCAGGTCAGGCGCTCGATGGTGAAGGACCCGCCGAGCGGGTCAACGACGTCGCCGGCACCGTGCTCGAAGGCGAGGAGTTGCTGGGTGCGGAGTGCGGTGCGCGCCGAATCCTCTGTGGGCAGCGCCAGCGCCTCGTCCATGCCGTTCGTGTGCAGCGACTGGCAGCCACCCAACACTGCCGCCAGCGCCTGTACCGCCACGCGCACGACGTTGTTGATCGGCTGCTGGGCCGTGAGCGTCGATCCGGCGGTCTGGGCGTGGAAGCGCATGCGCCACGCCTTCGGATTGGTGGCGCCGAATCGCTCCTTCATGATGCGGGCCCACAGGCGACGGGCGGCGCGGAACTTGGCGACTTCCTCGAACAGGTGGTTGTGAGCATTGAAGAAAAACGACAGGCGTGGCGCAAAGTCGTCGACCTCGAGTCCGGCCTTGAGGCCGGCCTCGGTGTAGGTGATGGCGTTGCTGAGCGTGAAGGCCACCTCTTGTGCCGCTGTCGAGCCGGCCTCGCGGATGTGGTAGCCGGAGATGCTGATGGTGTTCCAACGCCGCACGTGCCGAGCGCAGAACTGGAACGTGTCGGTAACCAGTCGCAGCGATTGTTGTGGCGGATAGATGTAGGTACCGCGGGCGATGTACTCCTTGAGAATGTCGTTCTGCACCGTGCCGCCGAGCTGATCGAGGGGCACGCCGCGCCGCTCGGCGAGGGCGAAATAGAGCGACAGTAAGGTGGCTGCCGTGGCGTTGATGGTCATCGACGTCGTGACCTGTGATACGTCGATGCCCTCGAATAGTATTTCCATGTCGCGCACCGAGTCGATCGCGACGCCGACGCGGCCTACTTCGCCGCGCGCCATGGCGTGGTCGGAGTCGTAACCGATCTGGGTCGGCAGATCGAACGCCGTGGACAGGCCTGTTTGCCCCCGATCGAGCAGGTAGCGGAAGCGCTTGTTGGTTTCTTCGGCGGTGGCGAAGCCGGCGTACTGTCGCATCGTCCACAGCCGTCCACGGTACATGCTCGAGTAGATTCCGCGCGTCAGTGGGTATTCGCCGGGAAAACCGAGCTCGTCGGTGAGCGACCAGCCGTCCAAGTCGGCCGGCGTGTCCAGGGCGGCCAGCTCCCGCAGCCCGGAGGCGCGACCCGGGGCAACGGAACCCGCACGGGCCTGCGCGATTTCGTTCTCGTAACGCTCGGACCACGCGCTCGCCGGCTTGCCGAGCGCCGCGAGAGCTTCCTCGTCCCAGAGGGCGAGTTGTCGTGCAGGAGTGTCGGTAGGCTGCGACATGCCGGTATCCGCCGTCGGTAGAACGCCTGGGGCAAGACCCGGACCCGTCAGGATCTTGCTACAGCCTGTTGATTCTAGCCCGGCTGGCAGTGTGCTGAAAAACTTCCGGCCCCCCGCCGCGTCCTGGTCGCGACTTCGCTCGACGCGGGTCCGGCGCCCGCGCTACGCTCCGTTGCATGGCAAACGAGGAGTTCTCGCATCTCGATGAGCATGGCCGCCCGCGTATGGTGGACGTCAGCGACAAGCCGGCAACACAGCGTCGCGCCGTCGCCTCCGGCCGCCTGCACATGAGCGCGGCCACCCGCGACCGCGTCGTTGCCGGCGACATTCCGAAGGGCAATGTGGTCGAAGTCGCACGGCTGGCCGGGATTCAGGCCGCCAAACGGACCGCGGAGCTCATTCCGCTTTGCCATCCACTGCCTTTGACGCACGTGGACGTGGAGATCACACCGGAGGACGACGGCCTGCGCGTCGAGTCGAGCGCCTCTTGTACCGGTCCGACGGGGGTCGAAATGGAAGCACTGACGGCTGTTTCCGTGGCCCTGCTGGCACTGTACGACATGTGCAAGTCGGTCGAGCGGGGCATGGAGATAGGCGCCGTGAGGCTGGAGGCAAAGTCGGGCGGCCGCAGCGGCGATTGGCGCCGTGAGCAGCCGCCGGGGACCGAGTGAGCAGCCCGCACGAGCACCGGCTCGGCGCCCAGGTAGGGGGTGCCGATCGATCCTATGGCGCCATGGTGCTCACCGTCAGCACGGGTGTGGCCGACGGTTCCCGGGAGGACCGTGGCGGCCCGCTGATCGTCGCCGCCATCGAGTCTTGGGGGCTTGGCCTCGTCGCCTGTGAGGTGGTTACCGACGATCGCGACGTTATCGCCACGGCGCTACAACGAGGGATCGACGACGATTCCGTGCAACTGATTCTCACCACCGGCGGCACCGGTATGTCGCCCACGGACATCACCCCCGAGGCAACGAAAAGCGTGTGCGAGCGGCAGGCTCCGGGATTGGCGGAGCTGCTGCGCAGCCGCGGCCTCGAGAAGACACCGTTGGCGGCGTTGTCACGGGGCGAGGCAGGGGTCGCCAACCGCACCCTCATCGTGAATTTTCCGGGAAGCCCGTCGGGCGTCAGCGACGGCATCGAAGTCCTCGCACCGTTGATCGCGCACGCTCTAGAGATCGTCGTCGGCGACTAGGGCGTCGAGAAGCGCGCGTCTACTACGTTGCGCTTGCTCGGGCTCCTTCACAGTACAAAAAGTACTGCTCAGTCGCCCTCG
>CBDUXW010000176.1:0-6735 GCA_965371275.1 uncultured bacterium
CCCGGCAGCGGCGGCCCGGCGACTACCGGCATGCGCAGCGTACCGATGCCCTCGATGCTCGCCTCGAGCGTCTCTCCCGGCTGCAGGGAGCCGCTCTGGCCGCGCTCTGCGGTGGCGGTGGCGGCGGTTCCGCCCGACGTGCCGCTGTTCAGGACGTCGCCGGGATACAGCGTGATGATCGAGGAGCCATACTCGATGAGCTCCCAAAGAGAGTGGATCATGTCGCCCGCCCGCGCCTCCTGCACGGTGACACCATCGATGGTGAGCTGCTGGTGCAGCTTCTCCATCGGGTCGCCGTAAAACTCTTTCGGTGTGATCCACGGGCCCTCGGGCGCGAAGGTGTCGTGGCCTTTGGACACGAACCAGTCGGTGCCGCCGCTGAAGCCACCCGGTGGCCGGCCGCCGCGGTCGGACACGTCGATCGAGACCATGTAGCCGAACACGTAGTCTTCGGCGTTGGCCGCCGAGACGTACTTGGCGGTGCGCCCGATGACGGTGCCGAGCTCGACTTCCCAGTCGATGCGGTCGCGCCCGGCGGGGATCACGATGTTGTCGCCGTTGCCGACGACAGCGCCCCGAGCCGGCTTGATGAACAGATACGGAACGCCCTTGTTCTCCTGGCGCTCGCGGATCGCCGCCTGCCGCTCCTCGTCGGAGGCCGCCTCGCTGATGTGGCTGTAAAAGTTCACGGCCGCGTTCAAGATCTTGCCCGGATACAGAATCGGCGGCAGCGTGTGGATGTCGCCTACGGCGTGTATGTAGCCGGGCCGCGCGCCGTCCGCCAACCCCTCGTAGGCCACGACGTGGTTGACGATCTCGTAGAGCCGGTATTTGAGGCCGTACTCGTAGCGCTCGATGAGGCCGAGCATGTCGGCGGGCATCGGAATGGTTGCGTAATCAGGATGGGTCTCGAGGTCGGCGTTGGCGGCGTTGAGCTCGACGATGAGCTGGTCGCGCAGCACGATGCCGACGAAGGCGCGGCCGCCGTCTTCGAACGTGCCGACCCGGAACGGTTCCACGGCCGAGACGTTGGGTCCGGTTTGCGCGACCGTAGTGGTCGCTCCGGCCAGGGTCAGGATGGCGGCGAACAAGACGAGGGTGCGTTTCATCGGGATGCCTCCGAGATGTGGTGTGTGCGGCGGCACGCCATGTGCAAACCGCGCCGCGGCAGTAGCAAATCGCTTCCAGGTACTTTGTGCAAGGGATGCCGGGAGGCTAGATTCACGCCGTTGATCTCGAACCACCGCGACAAGAACCGTGATTGGCACCTCACTAGGCCAGTACCACATCATCGAGCAGCTCGGTGCCGGCGGGATGGGCGAGGTATATCGGGCGCGCGACAGCAATCTCGATCGCGACGTTGCCATCAAAGTCCTTCCCCCCGAGTTTATCGCCGACGAGGAGCGCCTGGCTCGCTTCGAGCGCGAGGCCAAGCTGCTGGCATCGCTCCACCACCCGGGGATCGCTACCGTCCACGGCTTCGAGGAAATCGACGGTGTTCGATTTATTGCGATGGAGGTGGTGGAAGGGAAGACGCTCGCCGAACGGATCGCGGAAGGCGGGGCCCTGGATGTCGATGAAGCGCTCGAGATTGCCCAGCACGTGGCCGAGGCGCTCGAGGCGGCGCACGACGCAGGCATCGTGCATCGCGACCTCAAGCCGGCCAACGTCGTGGTTTCACCCGATCTGCAGGCCAAGGTGCTCGACTTCGGCCTCGCCAAGGGAGGCTCGGCCGACGGACAGGCCGATTCGAGAAGCGGGCTGGCCGAGTCGCCGACGATGGCGGTGGCGACGCAAGATGGTGTGATCCTGGGAACTGCGCCCTACATGAGCCCGGAACAGGCCAGGGGCCGCCCCGTGGATCGCCGCTCGGACGTGTGGTCGTTTGGTTGCCTGCTGTTCGAAATGCTCACCGGCCGTCGTGCATTCGATGGCGATACCGTCTCCGATACCATCGCTGCGATCCTCACGGCAGAGCCCGAGCTCGAATCGCTGCCGGGTAAAACGCCGCCTCAGGTGCATCGCCTCTTGCGCCGGGCGCTGATCAAGGATCCACGCCAGCGCCTCCAGCACATCGGCGACGCGCGCGTCGAGATCCATGAGGCGCGGACCGCACCTGCCTCTGAGGAGCCGGTGGGAGCCGTCGGGGCAGCGGGCCGTTGGCACCCGGGGTGGACCGCTGCGCTGGGACTGCTCGTTGGACTGGTGCTCGGTTTTGGGGTGGTGCAGCAATTCACGGCCTCGAATACCGATGACGCCCCCGAACCCCCGACCCGTGTGACGCTGTCCGTGGACCTGGCGCCGACCAATCTGAGCAGGGGTCATGACTTCGCCATCTCGGCTGATGGGCGAACCGTCGCTTATGTGACGTTCGACGGCGACTTGTTCGTTCGACGCCTGGACGAATTCGAGCCGCGCCAGATTGAGGGGGTCAGCCGCGTACAAGTCCCCTTCTTTTCGCCGGACGGCAGTTGGATCGGCTATTGGTCGGGCGGCGCCATCCACAGGGTGCCCGTCGGCGGAGGTCCCGCCCAGCGCGTGGTCGAGACGACGCCCCCGTACGGAGCGGTGTGGACCGACGACGATCGCATGGTGTTCGGCACGGTCATCGGCCCGCTGCGAGTCGCGTCGGCTCAGGGTGGCTCGGTCCAGAATCTCACGGAACCGGTGGACGCTCTCGAAGTCTCGCAGATCGATCCACACCTGTTGCCGGACGGTCGTGGGGTCTTGTTCATATCTGCTGACCGGCTCGGTGTGCACTCCTTCGAGACCGGAGAGACGAAGGTGCTCTTCGGCGGAGTCCGACGGCCTGCATACGCGCCGAGCGGCTTCGTCGCGTTCACGCGGATCCTCGACGATACGCTGTGGGCGGCGCCCTTCGATCTTTCGACACTGGAAGTCATCGGCGACCCGTTTCCGGTGCAACCTGAGCCCGCGAGCGACTTCCAGATAGCGCGCAACGGAACGCTCGTGTTCTATGCGGTCGCCGCCGGCGAAGACCATCATCTGGTATGGGTCGACCGCGACGGAGCCACCGAGCCGCTAGCCTTCGAAACGGGAGCCTATCGAAATCCGCGCGTGTCGCCGGACGGGCAGCGGATCGCGTTGGTCCTGCATGCAGAGATTTGGATCTTCGATGCGGCACGGGGCACGCGGCAGCTCTTTGCCGGGTCGGCCATCGAGAACCGCTGGCCCGTGTGGACACACGACGGAACACGCGTCGCCTTTACCTCGATTACGGAGAATGAAGCGCCGTTGAGCCTGTTTTCGGGAACCGTGGGGGCCGTGTTACCGCCGCAGATGCTGCTTGCTGATCGTGGCCTTTTGATTCCGATCTCGTGGTCGGAGCAGACGCAGGAGCTGCTGTTCTACGAAATGGAGGGCTCGGCAGCGGACTTGCGGACGTTGCTCCCCGACGGAACGGCACAAGACCTGACGGACACGGTCGACGACGAGCGCTCTCCGGTGATCTCGCCCGACGGTACCCGATTGGCCTACGTGTCGAATTCATCCGGGCGCGACGAGATTTACGTTGTGCCGTACCCGGCGATGCAGCCGCGGACCATCGTATCGACGATAGGCGGCGTGTCCCCGGTGTGGTCGCGTGACGGGAGCGAGCTGTACTACCGCGACAACACCGGGATGGTCGCCGTGCGCATTCCACCGGGAGAGACGCTCGAGCCCGCAGCTTCGGAGCGCTTGTTTCCGAACGGCTCGCTGTTGTTCAGCTTCATCGGGCGCGGCAATCCCAACTACGACGTCGCCCCCGACGGTCGCTTCTTGATGGTGCGTGACGAAGGCTTCGTCCAGGGAGGCCGGCTACATATGGTTCTCGGCTGGGCCGAGGGTCTCGCGAACCGGGCGAGTGGACGCTAGCAGGCGCCCGACGCACCGTTACTCCGGGACCGTCTACCACACGTGTTCTATGTCCGAGTCCGGCTCAGCGCTGTGCTGCGAGGTCTCTCAGCGTGCCGGAAAGCAATCCCAGCCGATCGATGTTGAGCCAGACGGCCTCTTCGGCGTCAGCATCAAGCGCCGTCGCCAGCTCGTCGAGCTTGGCGGCGACCGCTGAGGCGTTGCCGGCGGTATCGATGCGGCCGAGGACGTCGTTGACCGCAGCCACTCGTTCCTCGGTCAGCCCGGCGTAGCGGTTGAGCTGGTCGATGTAGGCGCGCGCCAGCGTCGTGCTCGGCTCCCAGGTGATGCTCTGCTGGTGCTGCACGTTGGTTTCGCCCGCAATGGCCAGCGTCGCAGCGTCGATCTCGTTTTGAGTCAGAAACTCGCTCGGCAGCAGGCGAAACACGTCGAGCCCACGGGCGATCTCGGCGCCGTAGATGAAGCCGTTGTACCAGTAGGCCGACCAGTAGCCGCCCGAGACCAGGTCGTCCGGGTTCACCGGACCACGGTCGAAATAGGCGATCTCCACGGCGTTTGCCGAGTCGGTGAAGTCGTATACCGACAGGCCGCCCTGATACCAACCCTGCACCATGATGTCGCGGCCCGGCACCGGGATGAGCGAGCCGTTGTGGGCGACGCAATTTTCCTGCTCGGTCTGCGGCGCCGGAATCTTGTAGTAACCGCGGAACTGCATCTTGCCGTCGACGATGTCGAAGATGGCGTTCGCGCCCCAGGTCGGCGGGTCGACGGCGCGGCACCGGGGTCGTGAGCCGCCGCCCCACTCATCGGTGAAGACCACCTTGGTGCCGTCGTTATTGAAGGTCGCCGAGTGCCAGAACGCGAAGCTCTGATCGGTGACCTGGTCGAGCCTCACCGGATTTGTGGGGTCGGAGATGTCCAGCAGGATGCCGTTGCCGGAGCAGGCACCGGCGGCCAGGCCGATTTCCGGGTAGGTCGTGATGTCATGGCACTGGCGCGTTTCGCGCGAGCTCTGGGTGCCGCGGCCGTGATCGCCACCCTGCCAGAGGCCCGAGAGCTCACCGGTCTCCGGGTCGGCGAAGATACGCGGCCGGCTGACGATGCGCGCGTTCTGCGGCGCTGCGATGGGCACTTGAATGACGTCGATACTGAACAGCGCCGTGTTGGAGTCCTCGTCGGGAGAGGCGTCGGAACACCCCTCCAGCTCTTCGCCCGGTCGCACGCCGCTCGTGCCGGAGTTGTACACATACACGTTGGCGTCGTCGTCGGGGTCGATGACGAGCGAGTGCGTGTGCGAGCCGCGGCAGGTCTGTACGGCCGCGACCTGCACCGGATTGCGCAGATTGCTGATGTCGAACACGCGCACGCCGCGGAAGCGTTCGGCACTTACCTCGTCGGCGACCCCTTGGGCGCCGCAGTCGAGGCGTCCCCGCGTGTCCTGCACCGACATGAACAGAAGATCGCCGTACACCGACAAGTCGCCCTGGCCGCCGGGGCACACCACCGAGGCCAGCACCTCGGCGCGCTCCGGGTCTTCTACGTTATAGATGTTGAAGCCGTGATAATTGCCCATGAACAGGTGCTCACCGCTGAACGCCAGATCCGAGTTCGTGTAGCTCAGCGTCGGCGGTGGCGGAGGTCCCTCGGTGGGTTGAGCCGGGCCACGACGTCCTCCACCGCGTCCGCCTCGCCCACCGCCGCGGCGCGGCCGGCCTGCGGGCGCGTCAGGATCGTAGAACCCTTCCGGCTTCGGCAGGTTGATGACCAACTCCAGGTTGCGCGCCGCGGAACCGGCGTCACGGAAGCCTGCTGCCAGCCCTACGCGCGGGTCGGCCTGCTGCTGCGCGCCCTCGGCGCCGATAACCGGCACGGCGAGAGCCAGACAAAGAACGGCAGTGGGTGTGATCTTCATGGTGTTCTCCTTAACGCCATGCGTTGATCATGGCGGTCATGCGATCCATTTCGGCCCGCTGGTCGGCGATGATGTCGCCGGTAAAGGTGGCGATAATCGTTTCCTCGGCCCCGCCGGGCGTCGCGTACAGCTCATCCACCATGATCAGCGCGCCCTCGTGGTGGTTGATCATGAATTCCAGAAAAAGAAGGTCGAACTCCGTCCCCGAGGCGGCCTCGAGGCGGGTCATTTCTTCCGGGGTCAGCATGCCGGGCATCAGTGGTGCATCAGGCGCGTGGTGGTCGTGAATTCCGGGAACCTCTTCTCCGCGCGCCGCCAGCCACCCCTGCATCATCTTGATCTCGTCTTCCTGCGACAGCGTGATGCGCAGGGCCACGCTTCGCATGGCCTCCCGCTCGCTGCGGTCGGCAACGAGCGCGCTCATGTCGACGGCCTGGCCGTGATGTCCGATCATCCCTTGCATGAAGCGGATGTCGGCCTCGCCGACAACCTCGGCCTCGACCAGGTCGGTCGCTTCTTCGGCGCTGATCACCCGGCTCGGTTGGCCGGGTGCGCCGGGCTGGACGATGGGTGGCGCGCCTTCGGCAGCGCCCGCGCCCGATTCATCAACCGGTGGCGTGGTTTCCGTGTCGCCGGCTTGGCAGGCGGCCGAGCCGATGACGGCAAGCAGAAGAACTGCGACGGTCGGGAATGCTCGAGCGTTCACGAGGGCGAATCCTACACTCGAATGACCGCTTGTGCACCCGCCCTGAAGGTGTTTGTTCTCCGTTCCCCTCCGGCCATCCAGCCGTTCGATCCGGCATTTTCGGCTTCGCCCGGGTATCCGCGGCAGGTACGTTCATAGTGGGGTCCCTGAAGGGTGAGTGCTGTGGAGAAACTGGGCAGGTACACCGACCTCGAAATGGTCGGCAAGGGGACGATGGGCGTCGTCTATCGTGCCCACGACG
>CBDUXW010000177.1:0-6699 GCA_965371275.1 uncultured bacterium
GTAAACTAGACTTTAGTCAAGGGGCTTCGTCTGCCCACCAAACGCCCAGTCCCGTTTGAAGACCGCAATCCGTAGCGTTATGCCCGGACGCGTGGCACAACTCCGGGTCACGGCACTTACTAGGAATCGGTTCGGCAGTGCTTGCTGCATCCGTGGGAGTGATGCGACCTGCCGAGACACTCGCGTCTCACCGCTTGGGGATATATGAACGAGGAAAGAATGAAGGCGATCCACGAGCTCGTTGAGTTGGGTAAGGAGCGTGGCTACGTCACGCACGAGGAGCTCGATGAGGCTCTCCCTGCATCCGGCACCGACCGACGGTCGATGGCAGGCCTGATCGAGGACATGGACATCGATGTCGTCGAGGAAGAGCCCGACGTCGATTTCGAAGAAGACGGCGCCGCGAACAATTCTTCCAACGAATCCTCGAACCGTGTCGAGCAGTACGACGTCGAGGGTGCGGACAGCAGCGATCCCATCAAGGTCTACTTCCGCGAGATGAGCCAGAAGGGGCTTCTCGACCGTGAGGGCGAGGTGCGCCTGGCGCGCGCCATCGAGCAGGGCGAGATGGGGGTCGTCAAGGCCGCGTTGACGTGCCCGCTGGGCAGCGAGTATCTCCTCGACCAGCGCGAGCCCCTCAAGAACGGCGAGTTGTCCCTGGACCTGCTTACCAAGGGCTTGGGTCGCGAGGCCACGGCACGCAAGAAGATTTTCTCGACCTTGCGCAAGGTCGAGAAGCTGCGCGGCGACCTGAAGAAGGTCCGCGGCAAGCTCAACCGCAAGCTCCGCGAAGACACCGAGCTGCAGGTTCGCCTCGATCTCATCGAGCTGCAGGGCAAGATCGGCGAAGCCCTGGAGGCGCTCAACCTGACCGATGACGTCGTCGACGAGATCATCATGCGCATGCGTCGGTTGGCCGGCGATTTCGCCCGCGCCCGGCACGCCGGCGACGACAAAACGATCAAGGAGCGAGCCCGGGAGCACCTGGTGACGCGCGAAGAGCTGATTCGCTACCTCGAGTCGATCGAGGAGTCCGAGACCCGTATGGAATGGGCGAAGAGCGAGCTCACCGAGCGCAATCTGCGTCTGGTCATTTCGATCGCCAAGAAATACACCAACTTCGGCCTGCCGTTCTCCGACCTGATCCAGGAAGGAAACATCGGCCTGATGCGTGCGGTCGAGAAGTTCGACTACACCAAGGGCTTCAAGTTCTCGACCTACGCCACCTGGTGGATTCGCCAGGCGATAACGCGGGGCCTCGCCGACAAGGGCAAGCTGATTCGCGTGCCCGTGCACATGACCGAGACGATGCGCAAGGTCTCGCAGACTGCTGCCGAGCTGTACAAGGAGCTGGGTCGCAAGCCGGAGCCGCACGAGATCGCCGACGCGATGGAAGTGCCGCTGGACACGGTCAAGCTGGCGTTGCAGGCGGGCAAGAAGACCAGCTCGCTCGATACGCCGATCGGTGACGACGGCGACGGCGAATCGACGCTCGGGCACTTCATCAGCGACGAGGACGCCATCTCTCCCGTCGAGACGCTGCTTGCCAAGGACCTGAGCATGCAGACGCGTCGCGTGCTGTCGACGCTGACGCCGCGCGAGGAGAAGGTCGTGCGCATGCGCTTCGGTATCAACGAGGAGCGCGTCTACACGCTCGAGGAGATCGGCGAGTTCTTCGACGTGACGCGCGAGCGCATCCGCCAGATCGAAGGCAAAGCTCTACGCAAGCTGCGTCATCCGCTACGAGGAAAGTCGCTCAAGAAGCTGATCGACTAGCCGCGGACCGGTTCGGGATAGAGGCTTGCGGATGCAACCAGTCTTGCGAACACTCCAATTCGTCTCCGTGGCCGTCGCGCTGTTCGTGGCGCCGGGGGCGGCGATTTCTCAGCAGCAGTCCCGGGATTGGAACCAGTGGCGGGGGGCGGGGCGGGATGGTGTGGCCGATGCGTCGGCGTTGCCGGCGGAGCTGCCTGCCGAGCTGACGTTGCGCTGGCAGATTCCGGTGGGCGCGGGACACTCGAGCCCCGTAGTCGTCGGCGATGTGGTCTACCTGCACAGCCGCGAGGGCGACGAGGAGGTTGCCCGCGCTGTGTCGCTCGCCGACGGCAGCGAGATCTGGCGCCGGTCGTACGCGGCCCCCTACACGATGAATCCGGCGGCGCGCTCGCACGGTCCGGGTCCGAAATCGACACCTGTGGTCGTTGACGGACGCATGTTCACCTTCGGAATCACCGAGATCCTGTCGGCTTTCGACGCGGCGACCGGCGAGCTGCTGTGGCGCCGCGAATTTTCCGATCAATATCCGGAGACCGCGCCGATCTACGGCTCCGCGATGTCGCCGATCGTCGTCGATGACCTGCTGATTGCCCACGTCGGCTGGGATCGGGCCGGTGCGCTGACGGCTTTCGACGTTGTCACCGGCGAGACCCGTTGGGCCAACGACGAATTCACGCCGGGCTACGCGTCACCGATTGTCGTCGAGCTCGATGACACGCCGCTGTTGGTGACCCAATCCGACAAGCACATCATCGTCGTCAAGCTGGATGACGGCAGCACGGCGTGGAGCATGCCGTTCGCAACGGACCACCAGCAGAACTCGGTCACGCCGCTGGCCGTTGGCGACCGCGTGATTCTGTCGGGGCTCGACAGGGCCCTGTTCGCACTGCAGCTGCAATCGGTGCGCGGCGTTGCCATGGCCGGCGGATCGACCCCACAGGATGGACGCCCGAGCCGCTCGGGAGTTATCGAGCTGCAGGCGTGGACGGCCACCGAGGTGTGGCGTAACGACAGGCTGCCGCTGTACATGAGCTCGCCGGTGCGGGTCGGCAACCGGATGTTCGGTATGTCGCACAAGCGCGCCGGCCAGTTCCTGGCCGTCGACATTGACACCGGAGAACCGATCTGGACGAGTCGCGGCCGGGAAGGCGAGAATGCCGCGATCGTTGCCCTCGGCAATCGCGTGGCCTTCCTCACCGACGACGCCCGCCTGGTGTTTATCGATGCCGTTGCCGATTCATACGAGCCGCTCGTCGAGTACGAGGTCGCGAACAGTCCGACATGGGCGCACCCGGTGTTCACGTCGCAGGGTGTGCTGATCAAAGACCTCGAGACGCTGGCCCTCTGGAGTTTCTGAAGGCCCAGGTCAGCGTCCGGGCTAGGCGCCGTCGACGAACGCGCGCGCCTCGGCAACCCGTTCGCGATCGATTTCGCCGTCGCTCCAGTAGTCGAGGAAGCGCTCGTAGTGGCGGCGCGCGGCGTTGTCGTCGCCGTCTTCTTCTGCGATCTTGCCCAGGAAATAGAAGGACCGTACGTACTCGAGCGGGTGCAAGATCCGCCGTGGGCCGGCCTCGATCACCGTGCGAAACAAATTGGCGGCTTCCAGGAGGTCGCCACGCCTGTACAGCGCGGTCGCCAAGGCATACGAGTACTCGACGAGATCATCGCTGAACACGAAGTCTTGGCCCGCAGGCAACAGGTCTGTGGCCGACTCCAGCCGGTCGATCGCCGTGTCGACGTCGCCTCCCGAGAGGGCGAGCTCGGCACCTACCAGAAGCTCGCGGCGGCGGGCCCCAGGGTTGGGCAACTGGGTGCTGAGGCGCTCGTGCTGTTGGGCGGCGGTGCGCGCCGCTACGGACCGATCGGCGCGGGCCTGAGCGATGGCGACGAGGGAAGCGGCGTAGGTGGAGGCGTCGACACTCTGCGCCAGGCCCCGAGCCCGGTCCGCGGCCGCCAGAGCTTCCAGGTTCTTCCCCAGCTGCAGGTAGTAAGTCGCGATTCCCGACCACAGGAACCCCTTCTGGGAAGCTTCGTCGGGAAGAGATTCGATAATCTCCACGGCGGCCGCCACCGTCTCCGAGTAGTTACCGCGGTAAGCCGCCACCGTGACCCGGTTCATGGGGTAGGCGCCGTAGCGGGCGGCCGGGCTCACCGATTCCGCCAGTTCTTCGTTGGCGGCCAGTGCTTCGTCGAACTCGTCGGCGAGGAGGTGGAGCAGGAAGCGGAGGTTGCCGTCGAATACCTGGCCCGGCTCTCCGGCCGCGACGCTCTCTTCGTAGGTGCCGAGCGCCGACCATGCCTCCTCGAGGCGGCCGCAGTACATGGCGATAGTCGCCAGATCCTCGTAGCCGAAGTGGTAGTCGGGCTGCCCGCGCACAAAGTCACGGATGAGCTCGTAGCCGCGGTCGCACTCGTTGTTGTTCACGTAGGCTGTCGCCGCGTTGAAGTACACCGCGAGGAACGGCGATCCGCGGCGCAGCAACTCCTCGA
Source organism: uncultured bacterium (assembly GCA_965371275.1). Taxonomy (GTDB): domain Bacteria; phylum Acidobacteriota; class UBA890; order UBA890; family UBA890; genus CBDCBL01. Next base: position 4,267 of record CBDUXW010000177.1, read on the forward strand.
AGTGAGCGACCGTCTGGTCGTACTGCTCCAACTCGGAGTACTGCAACGCCACGTTGTTGCGCGAGGCCGAATCATCCGGGTAGAGCGCCAGGGCGTTCTCGTACGCCTCGATGCTCTGCATCGCCGTTTCCGGGTCCAGGGCGTAGTAACGGCCCTCGATGTAGAAGCGCTCACGTTGGGTCAGGCGGTCGGCGTGCTCGATGGCTTTCTCTGCGTACATGCGCGAGTTGTCGAGATCAAAAATGTTGCCATGGACGACCGATAGCTTGGCGAACGCCATGGCGAACTCGGGATCGATTTCTAGGGCGCGCTCGAACACCGGAATGGCCTCTTGGTAGCGGCTCTTGCTGATCAGGTTCACCCCGTCGGTGTAGTGGCGGTAGGCGTCCATCGAAGTGGTCGTCACATCGCTCAGGTCGCGATCAACCACCGTATTGGCCGACACCGGAACTTCGAGGCGCTCCTTGATGCGCCGCGTCAGGTCGTCGATCGAGGCGAAGACGCTGTCTTCACCGATGCCCTCGACGGTTTCGGCGGCGAGCGTTTCGCCGGTTGCCGGCTTCTGCAAGCGGGCGCTGAGCCGAAAAGTCTCGCCGGCACGGATGAAGCTGCCGACGACAACGTGCTCGACGTTGGCGCGCTCGGCGACCTCTCGAACGAGCGCGGCGGAGGTCACACGTGCCTCGAGGTTCCCTGTTTCGTCGAGAATCTCGTACAGCGAGTCGGTAGTCAGCACGCGGATCTCGGGTGTCTGCGACAAATCGGTCACCAGCAACTCGGTCAGGCCGCTCCGCAGCCAGTCGAGAGATTCGTCGCCGCTCAGGTTGTCGAAGTAGAGAATCGCCACCGAAGGCCGGGTGTCGGCAAAGGGCTCGAGGCCGCCCACGTCAACAACCGAAGTACCCGCGGTCGCACCAGCCGATGCGCCGCGGTCGCCGCTCAGCATCCACCAGCTGAGCCCGCCGACGATGACCACGGTTACCGCAATGCCCGCCAGCGCGAGCTTGTTCTGCAGCAGCCCGCCGCTGCCGACGGGCGACGTTGCCGGCGCCGGTGGGGTCGCCCCCGACGAAACGAGCGACGGATCCGTGGGCGGCGCGCCCGGGGCGGTCTCGGAAGAGATGAGCGACGGATCCGAGCCCGGCGACCCGGTCGTGGTCGCCTGGGCTCCGGCTACTGAGGGTCCGGGCGCCGCGACGTGTGCGCCGGTCCCCGCAGCGATCTCGCCCGAATCGATCTCTTCCTTCAGGCCGACGAGCTCGTTGCGCACGTCCTGAGCCGATTGGAAGCGCCGCTCGGGGTCTTTTTCGAGGCAGTGCTTGACGATCCGGCCCAGGTGATTGGGGAGCTCCGTCTTGACCTCGGTAACCGATGTCGGCGTGTCCTTGATGATCGACGACATCAGCGAGATCTTGGTGTCGCCGAAGAACGGCCGGCTCCCGGTGGCCATCTCGTACAGCAGGATACCGAGCGAAAAAATGTCGGAGCGATTGTCGACGACGCGGCCCTCGGCTTGCTCCGGCGACATGTACGCCACGGTGCCGAGCACCTTGCCTTCCTCGGTAATCGGCGCGGCGGCGGTGGCGACGGTGACGGCGGCTTCATCGGTGTCGTCGGCGGCCGTTTCGGCGAGCTTGGCGAGGCCGAAGTCGAGCACCTTGATGCGCCCATCGCCGGTGATCATCACGTTGCCGGGTTTGAGGTCGCGGTGGGTGATGCCCTTGTGGTGCGCCCCGCCGACGGCGTCGGCAAGCGGTACGGCGATGTCGAAAAACTTGTCGACGGCCAGCCCGCCGTGCGGGATCACCTTGTCGAGTGTCTGGCCTTCGACCAACTCCATGGTGATGAAGTGCAGCGTGTCGCCGTCGGGGCCCTCGGCATCTTCGACCGAGTGGATCGTGACGATGTTCGGGTGGTTGAGCGAGGCGACGACCTTGGCCTCCCGCTCGAAGCGCTCCAGTCGCTCGGGGTCGCGGGCCATATCGGGCGGCAGGGTCTTCAGCGCGATGCGCCGTTCCAGGCGCGTGTCCTCGGCGACGTACACCTGCCCCATGCCGCCGGATGCCAGCAGCTCGACGATTTTGTAGGTCGCCAGCGTAGTTCCGGGTTCGAGCATGTCTCAGTCTGGGTGCGCCCCGTGGCTCGTACGGCGCCAACGGGGGTGTGGAATCCATTGCTTCGAAGCCCCCGGACTTTACAATCTGACGGGGTGGGCGGAAAGGCCTAAGCGGCTGCCCTTCGCTGCCGGTACCCGGGAAAATCGGACATCCTCGTCGTTTTGATTGACAGTCACACGAGGCTACGTACACTAGTTTCCAGCGCCTCGCACACTGGTGCGGGTGCTTTTTTTGCGAGTTTCTCGGTGCCCGAGCTCGCGGAGACCGGTCTTTGGTGACTGCCGGCGCGCTGGAGCACGGAGATTCACTTTGGGAG
>CBDUXW010000178.1:0-6697 GCA_965371275.1 uncultured bacterium
GTCTGGCGTTGATCATCCGATGGCGACGGTACGGATATCTTTCGCAACGCCTCGAGCAATGGGAGGGCTGACCGCGAGCGACCCCGTCTCGGTGGTCATTCCGACATTCGAGCGGCGGGCGACGCTCCCGAGAGCCCTCGACTCGGTCATCTGCCAAACACGCGCAGCGGACGAGATCATCGTCGTCGACGACGGGTCCACCGACGGCACGGCGGAGATGCTGGCCGGCGACTATGCCGATGTTCGTTGCCTACGGCAGCCACAGCGCGGCGTCAGCGCCGCGCGCAACGCCGGCATTCAGACGGCTCGAGGCGAATGGATCGCGTTCCTCGACTCCGACGACGCGTGGCATCCGAGCAAGCTGGAGCGCCAACTCGCAGCGCTTGCCGCGCACCCCGAAGAGCGTGTCTGTCACACCGATGAGATCTGGATACGCAATGGCGTGCGCGTGAACCCGAAGCGGAAGCACGCCAAGCGCGGCGGGATGATGTTCGAGGCCTGCCTACCGTTGTGCTGCATCTCGCCATCGAGCGTGATGATTCACCGGACGGTCCTCGAAGCGGTGGGCGCTTTCGACGAAGACCTCCCGGCGTGCGAAGACTACGATCTGTGGCTGCGCATCTGCTCTCGTTTTCGGGTGCTTTTCGTTGATGAGCACCTGGTCATCAAGCACGGCGGCCACGACGACCAGCTGTCACGCGCGCACTTCGGCATGGACCGCTTTCGCATCGCCGCGCTCGAAAAGATCCTCCACTCCGACGTCCTCGACGCGGAACAAGCGACGGCGGCGCGCGCCATGCTCGCCGAGAAGGTCCGCGTGTACGCGAACGGCGCGCGTAAGCGCAGCAAGCTCGAAGAAGCCGCCCGCTACGAACGCAAGCTCGGCGGCCGCGGCAGCGGACGCGTGAACATCGTCGTCGCCCTCCGCTGCGAGGCGAAGCCGTTGATTGATCACTACGACCTCGTTGCCAACGATGCCCACGCAACCTTTCGGGAGTTCGCCAATGCCGACGGCACGATTCGGCTGATCATCAGCGGCGTCGGCCGCGACAAGGCGGCGGCGGCAACCGCGCAACTCGCTGACCGTTACGGCGACGGAGCGTGGCTGAACGTCGGTGTCGCCGGCCATAGCGAACACACCCTGGGCACGCCGTTGCTGGCACATCGAATCATCGACAGCGTCGAGGGGAACGCCTGGTACCCGCCGATCGTCTTCGAACCCCCTTGCGCTACCGCCACCGTCCGTACCGTCGACGAAGCGTGTCTCGACTACCCGACCGACGACCTGTACGACATGGAGGCCGCAGCGTTCTTCGCAACCGCTCGACGAGCTGCTACCCACGAGCTCGTGCAGTCGCTGAAGATCGTTTCCGACAACCGTTCGACGGGGCCGGCATCGATCACCGCCGACCGCATCGAGTCCCTCATCGAGGCGAATTGCGACACCATCGCGACGTTGGTGGAACACCTCGCGGAGCTCGACGATCGACAGCACCGTTCGGATTCGCTCCCCGCCGGGTTTACGGAGATCGTCGATCGCGTCCACTTCACAACGACGCAGCGCCGCCAACTCCAGCGACTGCTGCGTCGCTGGCAGCTGCTACTCCCCGGTAAAGACGCGGCCGCGGCCGGCCTCGAAAACGTCGGACCGATCCGCGACCGGTACGCGGCGCGCCATGTTCTGGAGGCGCTGACAGCCACCGTCGCCGTCGCCGCCAGGGGTGCGCCTGCACCGTGATCGACACCATCTACGTCGAAGAGGAAATCCGCGAGCACCCGCGCTGCGCCGCCGTCTTGGAGCGGTTCCCCGGCGCCGTAGTGGTGCCGTGCGACCGGTACGGCGAGGTTTTCAATCCGGCGGCCCAGAATTTCCGCCTGCAGAAGGCGCGGCCGGCGCTGATCATCGCCCGTAAATACGACAATCACGTGCTGGAGGCACCCGACGGACTGGGGATCGGCGGCGCTCGCAACTACTATTTCTCTCACATGCTCAACTGCCTGTACGACTGTCGTTACTGCTTTCTACAGGGCATGTTTCGATCCGCCCATTACGTTCTGTTCGCCAACTACGAAGACTTCGAGGACGCCATCGACGCCCGTTTGAAAGACGACGACCAGCCGGCGTTCTTTTTCTCCGGATACGATTGCGATTCGTTGGCGCTCGAAAGCATCAGCGGCTTCACCGATCATTTCCTGCCGTTCTTCGAGCGGCGGCCGGCAGCAATTCTCGAGTTGCGTACCAAGAGTGTCTCGATCGGCCCTCTCCTGAAGACAGCCCCGCTGCCCAACGTGGTCGTGGCCTTCAGCTTCACGCCGCATCCTACGGCGGAATCGTTGGAGCACGGAGCACCGGGCGTCGATAGCCGGATCGCCGCAATGCGCTCGCTCGTCGAGCACGGCTGGCCGGTGGGTGTCCGTCTCGACCCATTGCTGTGGTACGACGACTTTCGCCACGGCTACACTCGCCTGGTCCGCGAGATCTTCGACGGGCTGCCGTCGGATTCGGTGCATTCGGTGAGCATCGGACCGTTGCGTTTTCCGAGCGCGGTGTTCGGCCGCATCGAAACCTTGTACCCCGACTCAGCGTTGTTCGCCGGGCCCCTCGCCAGCCACGCCGGAATGGTTTCCTACGAGGCCCCGCTTGAACGGGAGCTCGCCGACTTCGTGCGTACGGAGCTCGACGAGTTCGTTCCGGCTTCACGGTTGTTCTCCTTCGTCCCGCCGCGACATGAGTGATCTCAAGATCGACAACCGCCCCCCCGGCACCGCGCGAACTGCCGTCGTCACGGGATCGAGCAGCGGCATCGGACGGGCAATCAGCGAGCTGTTGCTGCGCCGCGGCGATACCGTATTGGGAGTGGCCCGCGACCACGCGAAATTCGCCCCCGATACGCCCGCGTATGAAGCGCGGAAGATCGATTTCGCCGACCTCGACGCCACAGCGGCGGCGCTCGACGCCCTGGCGCGCGAGTTCCCGGAAGTGAACGCTGTGGTGGCAAGCGCCGGCTACGGGCGCTTCGGCGAGCTCGAGCAGTCCTCGGCAGCGCAGATCCGGCGGGCTATCGACGTCAACCTGACCGCCTGTTTGCTCCTGGCGCGCAGTTTCCTGCCGGTGCTCAAGAAGCACGACCACAGCGATCTGATCGTTGTCGGCTCACAATCGGGGCAACGTGGGGCCCGCAAGGGCAGCCTGTATTGCGCCGCCAAGTTCGGACTGCGCGGCATGACCCAGGCCTTGCGGGATGAATGCGCTCGCAGCGGCGTGCGCGTGACGCTCATCAGTTCCGGGCCGGTCAGCACGCCGTTCTTCGATGATCTGGACTTCGAGCCGGACGCCTCCAACGACAGCGCCCTGCAGCCGGGCGACATAGCGCGCGTCGTCGGACAGATCCTCGATACGCCGGCGCACGTCGTCATCGATGAAGTGTCGTTGAGCCCGCCGCATCGATCGTTTCGCAGCAAGTCGCGCGACTGATGCCCGGCGCTCAACACGGGCCCCGCGCCTGCTAGAGGGCTAGAGGTCGACAGCCTCGGCCACGAATCCCTGGGCGGTCATGCGCACGACATGATCAGCCGCGACGCTCGTCCACCCGGAGTCGTCGTCCAACGGCTCGGAAGCGAGCAGGCCCGCACCAGGCCAACGCCCGCCGGCTTCGAGGTGGTACAGAGTGTTCGGTTCGACGCCGCGAGCGGCGCGCAGGGCCACCACCTCAACCGAGCTGGCGATCACCAGGTTCAACGACACGGCGCCCTCCGCACACGCCGTGAGCACCTGCCGCACGACGGACACCATCGCGCCGGTCACATCGGCGCCGCCGTCTCTCCGCAGCTCGCTCATTACCATCAGAAACAACAACAACGAGTCGGAGAACACGTCGAACCGTGAGCGCACCGTGTCATCGAGCCCCTCAGCGAGACGCCATTTGACCTGGTCGAACCCCTCGATGTAGCCGTTGTGAGCCCCGGCCCAGCGATCGTAAGCGAACGGGTGGGCACTGCCGACGCCGGCTGGAATTCCCGTGGTTTGGGAACGCACCACCGCCAACTGTACGGATCCCGTGAGTCGTGGCGATAGTCGCGGCAGGTTCGGTTCCGACCACGGCGGGCGCTCACTGACGTACAGCAGCGGTTCGCTCTCACCCGCCGGCCACCACGCCACACCCGTGCCGTCGACGTTGACGTTGCCCGAAACGAGCTCGCGCGGCGCATACGCCTGGTGTTCGAGCGAGTGCGGCGGGTCGTAGAGCAACGCCGACAAGGGCGCCGGGGGACCGAAATACGCCGCCCATCGGCACATCACTGCACCTCGTAGGCAACGCGCAGCCCGGCAAAGATCTGCCGGCGCTGTGGAAAATCCCAGTTCCGATAGGTGTTCCGCCACAGCATCGGGTGCGCAGCCCACGACGAGCCCCTGAGAACACGATAGGGCCCACCGAAAAATACCTCGCTATACGCCGGGTAGGGAAACGCGACAAATCCCGGGTACGCGGCGAAGGCGGACGACGTCCACTCGTACACATTTCCCAGCAAATCCTCGACACCGAACGCCGAAGCGAGCTCCGGGCACTGCCCGATACGACCCGGGCCTCTCGAGACGTGCACATCGGGGACGCCGAGCACATGCCCCTCGACACCACCGACCTGTCCCGGAGCAGCGTCGCCCCACGGATGCACAGACGCATGGTGGGTATCGGCGGACCAGGCGGCAGCCTTTTCCCATTCCGGCTCGCTCGGCAGTCGACCACCCAACCAGGCGGCGAACGCCTCCGCCTCCCAGTAGCTGACATGCTGCACGGGCTCCAACGGGTCGACCGGCGCGGGCACGCCCAAACGCGAGATGCTCCAGTCGCCTGCTTCACAGCTCCATCCCTGCGGCGCCCGCACACCTGTCTCGGCGAGCCATTTGCGGCCCTCCTCGGACCAGCGCTCACCTCGCTGGTAACCATCGTCGGCGATGAACTCCAGCCAGCGACGGTTCGATACCGGGTAGCGATCGATCGCGAACGCGTGAACAGCCACCTCGTGCGTGCCACGCTCATTGTCGTAGGCACGCGCCCGATCGTCGGTGCCCATCACGAACGCACCCCCGGAAATGCGCACGCGATCGGTGTCGTCCACGTCGGTGACGCTCGTCTCCGGGAGGGCCGAACGAGCCGCGGGCGCGACCACCGGGTACACCCAATCGTCGGCGGGAAGGTCGAGGGCCTGCAACATCGTTTCTTGATGCTGTCCTTCGTGCTGCATCACCATCCGGTACACGTAGCCGTCACGTAGCAAAGGGTCAGCGTCGGCAGGGTCAGCGTCCGCGAGCCCGCCCAGTGCGCGCTCGCGCACCGCGTCCAGCAACGCGATCGTTTCCTCGACTGTGGGCAAGTCGAGGTCGGCGCGCCCCGAACGGGGATTTTCGGCAGCGTCGTACAGGTCGCTCAAGCGCGCCTGGGCGCGATTTTCCGCTACGGCGCGCACCAGCCACGCGTCCTCGAAGCTGGCAATATGGCCGAGGTCCCAGATCAATGGGCTGAGAAGCTCGCTCACTTGCCGGCGCAGCGACGCCTCGTCGAGCGGCGCGACAAGGTCCAACGTGCGGCGGCGCGTCGAACGCAAGGCCTGAGCCAGATCCTCGCGCCAGCTCTCGTCGCTCACTGAATCACCGTTTGACGATCACAGCGGGCACGCCGGCGCCACTCACGGCGCTGTTGAACGCGTCTACGTCGGCGCCGGCAAGTGCCTCGAACGCCTGTGCATGCGCGGCCCACTCGTTCTGCAAATCCGCCAGTCGGTCGCGCGCCCCTCGGGTAACCGGCGGTTCGGTGCCGTCGACCGACCCGAGCAGGGCGATCACCTGGGCGTTGAACTTGTTGGGAAAGTTGATGACGTCCTGAAACGTCTCCTGCCGCGTCTGTGCAATTTGCTCTTCCCAGCCATCGATATCTTCAACGAGTGCCTCGCCCAACTCGCGGACCGACTCAGCGCCGTCGGCGTCGGCGGCTCGTGCGATCAGGTCAGCCACTTGATCGCGGATGCCCCGCACGGTGATCAACGATTCGTTGACCGAGCGGAGCAAGTCCGCGACGTCGTTCAAGAAGGCATCCTGCTCGCGATATTGGGCCATCGTGGCACCACGCCGCGGATCGGGACGGACTGTGAAGGACTGCTCGGCGGTCGCAGGACCAACCGTTAGGCGAACGCGATAGTCGCCCGGCGGCACCATGTGACCCGGGAATACTTGCGACCCACCCGGCCCGCCGGTGCCGTATGCGAAGAGGCCGGGGACCGTCTTCAGGTTGTCGGTGCGGAAGTCCCAAACCAGTCGCTGCAGCCCCGGCTGCGGCGGCTCGATGCGGGTCGCCTGCTCGTTGCCGGCGGCGTCCAGATCCGTAGCATACATACGGATCGGACGATCTGCCGCATCGAGTATTTCGATCGTCAGCAATTCCTCCGGTGTCTCGTTGACGCTGTAGTAAATCAGCGCCCCGGCCGGCGGGTTTTCGCCGCTGCGCGGTCCGCCGCCGCCGAATGGGCCGCTCCACTGCACCAGCACGGGGTCACGCGGCGTCGGCAGGAACATCGCCTCGCCGGCGATATCGTCCGGCATCTGTTGCAGTGGCGACAGGTCGTCGAGAATCCAGAACGCCCGGCCCTGTGTGGCGGCGACCAGGTCGTTGTTGCGAATCGTCAGGTCGGTAATCGGCACCAC
>CBDUXW010000179.1:0-6697 GCA_965371275.1 uncultured bacterium
CCGACCGCGGGCGCATGCACCTGCTGCTCGGCGAACCGACGAGCATCAAGCGCCTGTACAACACGCGCGAGGCTGTCCCGGTGGAGATCTGGTGGTATCAGGCCATCCCGAAGCTCGGTATCCCGCCGTACTTTTCCCTGTCGTTTTTCCAGCGCAACGGAGTGGGTGAGTTTCAACTGTATAGCCCACTGATGGACGGTCCGAACAAGCTGCTGAACCCCGACGGGCAGCGGAGGGCGGCGGCGGGCGCAGGTGGCGGGAACCCGCGGCCGACTTTCAACTCGGGGGAGATCGGCGCGGCATATGACATTCTGATGGATGTCGATCCGGAACTGGCGATGGCCTCGCTGAGCAACTTCCCGAACGATGTCGGGGCGCTGGGCGGCGGTAATTCGAATTCGGCGATGCGCTCGGAGATCATGATCGGCGACATCGATTTCATCCCGAGTCGCATCATGCCCGACGCCCAGTGGGCGTATGCGATCCTCACCGGAACCGTCGAAGCGAACGTCCGCTTCGAGACCCTGCCGATTCGCTCCCGGGCTGTTGCGCTGGTCGACCCGACGGGCGACGCTTTTTTGCACTATGGCGTGATGGCCGACGGCAGGCGCCTGAATCTCAACGAATATGAAGGCTCGTGGTACGTCACCTTCGAGGTGTCGGGGTCGGTGGTGGACGAGCAGAACCGCGTCATCACCGGAGTGATGGGCGCGGCACACGAACCTGTGAAGGTCTTGCAGGCCGACTTGCAGGAGGAGGAAGCGCGGCGGCTCCGTTCGGGCCCCATCGTGTATCTCGATCGTCTGCCGTTGGTCGATGGCAGCTTCGATTTCGACCTCATGGTGGAGAACAACGTGTCGCACGAATTCGGCCGCAACGAAGCCCGTGTGAGCGTGCCGTCGCCGTGGCCGTCGACGCTGCAGAGCTCGCCGGCGTTGCTCCTGTGGAACGTCTTCACGGATGACGAGTACAGTGCATTTGACGCCCACTACCCCTTCCAGGTAGGCCGTTACACCATGATTCCCGCCCTCGACGACAGCTTCTTTACCGACGACGGGATCTACATCTTTCGCCAGCTCTACCTGCCGGAAAGCTACGCCGACCGTATCGTGTTGACCTACCGGCTCGAGAACAATGCAGGGGTCGTTATCGAGCGCACGGAGTACACGGACGTCGACAGCTCCGATCGCTTCGGCACCGTGAACCACGGCACTCGTATCGACGTCGCCGACGTCGCGCCCGGCGACTACAGGCTATTCGTCGACGTCGAAAACGATGCCGCCGGCGGCGAAGTGTTCGATATCACGCTTCTCGACCCGGCCAACGCCGAAGACCGCCAACCGTTTATCCATATCGCTCCGGGCCCGCCACCCACCGATCCATACTTCGCCCTCGATCGGGCACGTCAACTGCAGACGCTCGGCAGAATCGACGAGGCGATCGCAGTGCTGGAGGAGGCCCTCACGCGGGTCGAGGACGAGGAATTCGTCACGCTGCAGATAGAGCTCTTGATGGCAGCGAGAAGGTTCGCGGAGGTCCGGGACTTGCTGCGGCCCGTGCTCGTCGAGGACCCGAACGACATCGCCATGCTCAAGGTCATCGGCCTGGCAAGCACCAACATGGGGGAGCACTGGGACGCGATCCGCTACTACGAGCGTGTGCGGATGGTCGCCCGGGAAGAATCAACGGACGTCCTCAACCCGCTTGCCTCTGCCTACTACGCGGACGCCCGCACCGACAAAGCTCGGGAACTTCTCGAATTGTCACTGCAGATCAACGCCGATCAACCACAGATCAGGCGGCTTCTCGGCGAGCTACTGAGTAAGCAGTAACCGGGCGTCGACCCGTTCAACGGTCACTCCGCTGTGGAGAAGGTCACCCGAAGGGTCGAGCTCCAGCTCCCGCACCGCCGACGGCAGTCCGATCGAGAAGGACACCGTTCCGGGCTCCACCCACACCGTTCGTTCGACGGGCGGCGCGCCCTCGAGCGTGATGCGTACCAGCACGGGGTACCGAATCTCCGCGTCTTGCTGCTCGATCGTCGCCGTCAGCAAGTAGGGCGACACATCGTCGTCGACGCGCCGCTGCGTGTAGCGGATGGCGAAACGCGGGATCTGCGCCTGCTGTACCCATCCCGCGAAGAACCACGACAGATCGTCGCCGTGCAGCGTCTCCGCCTTGGCCGCGAAGCGTGCGGCCGTGAGCCCCGGCCCGTCGGTGTGCGATTCGCGCAGCAGCCGCCGAAAGGCGTCCGCGCCCATGACCTTACGCAGCATGTGCAGTACAAAAGCAGCCTTGTGGTAGTTGAGAGCATACGCGGCTTCCGCGGTGGCGGCTTCGACACCGGCCGCCAAAGGCACCGGCGCGTCGACGCTGAGCGCGACGCGGCGGGTGCGGGCGAGCTCCTGCCGGAACATCGCGCCGCCGTACTGCCGCTCGAGAAACAGCAGCGAGCTGTACGTCGGCAACCCCTCGCGCAGCCACGCGTCGGCCCGCAGCGGTATGCGCGCGCTGTCGCTCCACCAGTGGTGCGCCACCTCGTGCGCGAAGATACGGTAGGGAAACGGTGCCTCCGAGTCGGCGTGGCGCGACGGCATGACGGTGATCCCCGGCGCGCTCAGCCCGCCCACCCGATCCGGCAGGTCCAGTCCGATGAGGTTGAAGCTGAGGCGCCGGTGCGGCCCCAGCAACTCCGTGTAGAAGCGAATGACGTTCGCCATGTAGTCGAGGTGCGTGTCGATGAGTGAACCGCCGGCGGCGGGAAAAAACGCGCGGAACTCAGGTGCGCGGTTATCGTGGCGGGCGTGTTGCTCGAGCCGGGCGATCAACAGGGGAACCAGCGCGCTGGGGACAGTGTCGCGCCACGTGTGGGTACGCAGGGTACCTTCGCCGCTGCTCTCCAGCTCACCCGCTGCTACGATCATCCACGGTTCCTCCAACGTCGCGGAAACCGTGTATCGCATCGGCACGTCGCGCGGAATCTCCGCTTCCACAGAGGGGTAGCGAAAATACGGGTACCAAGGTGTGACACTGACCACCTGGCCGCTGGCGCGCGGCGGCTCGACGAGCCGCATGCGGTAACGGAACTTCCACGAAGAAATCGTGCCCGGGGTAAGCGTCGGCGTGTGGACGACGACACGATTTCGCGCCCGCCTGGTATACAGCGGGATGCCGCCGTCATCTTCGACCACATCGAGCTGCAGGTCCGGGCGCAGGCGAAAAACGACCTCCTCGAGGCTCTCGTGGGCCTCGAACTTCAGGGTGGCTTCGACGCGCAGAAAGGTCACGTCCGGTCGCAGCTCGACTCGCAGCTCTATGTCGAGTGGGGATACCGGTAATGCGGCAGGCGCCTGCAGGGGTGCATCGCGCGCGGTCTGCCTTGCATCGCGCATCCCCCGCCCCGATGTCGATCCGGCGGCTAGCGTCGTCGCGACCACCAGGCCGAGGATTGCGACCCGCGTGGTGGGCGTCGCCGCGCCGGCGCGAAGCTGCCGGTCTCGCTGCCCCTTCAACGCGCGCCGCCGTCCATCCCGACGCACGGTCACTGCGCGTCGCCGCCCGCGAGCTGCTCCAGGATCGCCTCGAGACCCGGGTATTCGGGCGTCCGCTCGAACAACCGTTCGAGCTCGCGCACGGCCTCCGCCCGCGCCCCGGATTGCAGCAGCGCCAAGCCGAGCCCGAAGCGCGCATCCGTATGCCCCGGGTCGAGCCGCAGCGCCGTGCGGTACGCGTCGATGGCCGCCTCGAGCTCGCCGCGCAGGGCGAGCATCGCACCGCGATTCGACTGGTCGGCGCCACTGTCGGCGTATAGCTGCAGATGGTCGAGGTATTCGTCCTGGGCGGCGCTCAGATGCTCGCCGACCGTGCCCTCGGCGCGCCCGATGCCGAGATTGGCGAGCGCGAAGGCGGTGTTGATGCGCACCGAGTAGCTCGGGTCGCTGAGCTGGGAGGCGAGGTCGTTGAGCAGCGTGCGCCCCTGCGGGTGCGCCGCGATGCTGAGCGGCGCGATCGCCCGCACCAGGGGATGTGGGTCGACGAGCGCATCCCAGAGCCCGTTGAGCGCCCGCGGCTCCCCGTAGTCGCGCAGGTACCCCGCAGCGGTCGCCCGCATCAAGAATGGCTCCTCCGCGTCGCGCACGATCTCCAGAAGCGGATCGAGGCCGGCAGGCTCGCCGTACTGCGCCGCCGAAAAGGCGGCGGCGCGGCGCCGCAGCTTCATCGCCGCGGGGCGCTTCTCGATGTCGCCGAACCAGTCCTGAATGCTCGCTGCGGCCCACTGCGGCGAACGCTCCTCATGGCACAGGTTGCACGCGTTCGGGATACCGTAGTCGCGCGTGTTCTCGGGAACCGGCGACACCAGCGAATGGTCCCGCATCGTCGCCTTTACCCCCGTAACCGTGCGCGGCATGTGGCAGGCGACGCACGAGCTGCCCTCGGTGCCCGCTTCGTGACGGCTGTGCTCCGCGACGTTCTCGACCAAGCCCGCGTGGCAGCGGCTGCAGAGCTGCTCACTCGACACCACCGGCACGAGCTGCGGATTGTCTTCTATGTTGATCGCATGGCCGTTGCGATGGCAGTCGATACAACGCACGCCGCCTTCGAGATAACAGGAGCTCATCCACAGCGCGAAGCTGTTGTTCGAAAAGCGCCGCGTGCGGCCGTCAACGTAATACGAGGGGTCCGGGGCATCAGGCGACACGGTGTACGGCAGCGCGGTCAGGAAGTAATCGAAGAACGGGTCACCGGGAGCGTGATCGGTCTGCAGCAGGTAACGGTTCTGGTGGCAGCTCGCACACACGTCGGTCGCGGTGTCGCCGCCGAACGGCATGAGCGGCCGCTTCATCGGTTGGCCGCCGACGATCGCGGGCGCCGCTTCGCCGCGATCCAAAGCCTCGAAGTGCTCGGCGTGGGAGCGGCCGGCGCCATGGCAGGTTTCGCAGTTGGTTCCGGGGCCCAGCCAATCGCTGTCGTAGGTCAGCGTCGCGGTGTCGAAATTCTTGCGCCCCTGGCTGACGTGACACCCGAAGCAGTTCTTGTTCCACACCTGTACCGGCTCGACGCCCGAATGCCCGGTCGGCACGATGTCCTCCTGGGGGAACCATTCGCCCCGCAGCACGTCCCAGCTCGGCGGCAGTAGCACCAGCGAACCGTCGCGCTGCCGGGCCATGAAGTGCTGTACGCGGCGGCTGCCGAGCGTGTACTCGATGACGTGCCGCACCGGCGGCACGCCCGGCTGCTCCTCGATGATGAAATATCGCGCCCCCTGACGCTCGAAGGTGAACGTGCGCCCCCGGTAGGACAGCGATTCGCCGGGCGTGAAGCGTGCCCGGACCTCGCTCGGCTTGATCGGCTGCACCATGCGACTGTGACGCGATGCGGCCCACTCCTCATACTCGGCGAGGTGGCATGCCTTGCAGGACTCCGCCCCGGCGTACTCGGCTCGCGGGTCGTCGCCGGAAACCGCCTGGCGCGAAACACCCGCGGTGAACGGCGCGACGGGGGTCGCTTCCCCGATGCTCCAGGCCGCGCCAAGCAGCGCGGCGACGGCGAGCAGGAGCGAGCAGGCCGCTGCCAGCAGCCTGGTAAGGGCAAGCGAGTTGGTCGTTTGTCGTGTCATCGTCGGGGCCTAGCCACGCCCTATTCTATCGCTCCATGAGCCGGTACACCCGGTCCACAGCGACATCAGCGATCTCATATTGGCGCCCATCGGGCCAGCGCACGACCACGCGGTCGATGTGATCCGTAGCACCGAGTCCGAAGTAGACGCGACGGTCGCTGGACGACAGATAACTACCCGATGGACGCACTTCGCCGACCAGCGTGCGCGATGCGGTGGTCACCGTCACGCGGGCGCCGATCGCGCTGCGGTTGGAGCGCTTGCCGATGAGAGCGAAGGCCACCCAGTGATTGCTCGAATCGTTCTCGTTGCGCAGCACATCAGGAAGATCGTCGATGTTGACGATGATGGCGTCGAGATCACCGTCGTTGTCGATATCCCCGAACGCCGCGCCGCGACTCGAGCGCACATTCGACAGGCCGTCCTCCGGCAGCACCTCACGCTCGACAAGCCGGGCGCCGCCGTCGTTCCACAGAATCTGGTTCCGCTGGGCGTAGGTCGTGCGCAACGCGGCGGCGTCGACTCCGGGATAGATGTGACCGTTGACGACGAAGACGTCGTTGTTGCCGTCGTTGTCGAAGTCGCCGATGCGGGTCGCCCAACCGAGGTAAAACCAGGTCGACGTCGCCATCCCGGCACTGTCCGTTTCGTCGACGAACAGCCCGTCACCCAGGTTCAAGTACGGGGTGTTGGTGTCGTGGGAGAAATTGGTGACGAACATGTCGAGAAGCCCATCGCCGTCGATGTCGCCCATGTCCACGCCCATACCGGCTTGCGGCAGGCCGGCGGCACTGTAGGCCGTGCCGGTGAACAACGCCACCTCGGCAAATTGTCCCGTGCCGTCGTTTTCGAACAGATAGTTGGGCACCGAGTCGTTGGCCACGTAGACGTCGGTGTCACCGTCGTTATCGTAATCGCCGACGACCACCCCGAGGCCGAACGCCGCCTCGACGGCGCCGAACCCGGCGGCGCCCGTGGCGTCGGCGAACGAGCCGTCTCCCCGGTTGTGGAAGTAGGCGTCGGGGGCGGCCTCGAGGCCGCGGGGTGCGCAAAAGAACGGCAACCCCAGCCCGGTGCAAT
>CBDUXW010000180.1:0-6665 GCA_965371275.1 uncultured bacterium
GACTCGAACATGAGCTCCGACTGCACACGTTGATCACCAACGCGCCGGTGATCAGGGTCGCGCTGACCACGGAGGGACCGAGCACGCTCATCGAGGGCAAGGGGCTGGTGGCGCGCGGCCACAGCGCCGGAGAGTGGCTCGGGAAGTCGCTCCTCGAAATTTGCGGCAACGCCGAGTCGACAGGGAAGGCGCTGCAGCGAGCCGCCGAAGGTCACATTCACACCGGCACCCTGGAGCTCGATGGAACGCTGTTCGAAACCCAATACTCGCCGCTGCGCGGCGTGGAAGGCGACATCTCCGGCGTGATGGGTGTTACTACGGCGATTCTCGACGCGCGCCCCTCGGCCGCCGCCGCGGCACCGGCGGTGTCCGCCGGCACACCCGGGCCGGGAGGCAGCCTCGAAGGCGTCCCGTTGCCGCCGCTCGACCGGGAGCCAGCGCCGCCGCCTGAGCCGGAGGACAGGTTGGTTCCCGACAGCCTGGAGGGCGTACCGTTGCCACCCCTCGACAGCGAGCCGCCACCGCCTCGCGACGACCCCGAAGACGACCGCTAGCGCGCCAACCCGGACGTGGCTGGTGATGGCCGCGAAACTGCGCGATGATGGGCGGCCGCAACGGCGCTCGCCGGTAGCACGACCGAGGGGAACGAAGGAGTAATGGTACAGAACGGCACCACCAAGTACGTCCGCTACGCCCACGATGGGCGCACGTCCTATGGAATCCTCGACGGCGATAGCATCGACGAGCTCGCCGGCGATCTGTTTGAAACGCCGAGCCGCACCGGCAACACCGGGGCGCTCGCCGACGTGGCGTTGCTCGCCCCCGTCGAGCCCACCAACGTCATCGCCGTGGGCCTGAACTACGCCAGTCACATCGGCGACCGTCCGACGCCCGAGTACCCGGGGCTGTTCGCCAAGTTTCCGACCTCGATCGTCGGCCCGGGAGCCGACATCGTCATGCCCGTCGACGCCGAGAACGTCCAGTACGAAGGCGAACTTGTCATCGTGATCGGCAAGGAAACCAAGAACGTTGCAATTGAAGACGCGCCCGATCACATCTTCGGAGTCACCGCCGGCAACGACGTGTCGGAGCGCGGCTGGCAGGCTGAGGACCTGCAATGGGTGCGCGCCAAGGGCTCGGACACCTTCGGCCCGATCGGCCCGGCAGTCGTCAGCGGGCTGAACTACGACGACCTGCTGATCGAGACCCGGCTCAACGGCGAGGTGCGACAATCGGCGAGCACCAAGGATCTGATCTTCGGCATCGACTACATCGTCAGCTACATCAGCCGCTACGTGACGTTGGCGCCCGGCGACGTGGTCTTCACCGGCACGCCGGGAAGCACCCGCCGCATGGCCGACGGCGACGTCGTGGAGATCGAAGTTCAGGGCGTGGGCGTGCTGCGCAATACGGTGCGCCAGGCGCAGTAACGCGACGATCCGGGTTCCACCCGGGTGAAACGTTGCAGGCGTGCCGAGCAGGCGGGCCGCGTGCCGATCGGGCGGGCCCGGCTACTGCGGCAACGCCAGGGCGATGAACTCCGCCGGCACGCCGCTCCCACCGATGGCCATGACGATGAACTGGCGCCCCTCGTGCATATAGGTCATCGGTAGGCCGACCTGCGTGGCCGGCAGCTCGAGCTCGGCGATGACCTCACCCGTTGCCTTGTCGTGGGCGCGGAAAAATGGATCGCCGGTTTGGCCTTCGCCGGCGAACAGCAGCGCTTTGGTAACCAGAAGACCGGCGCGCGACGCCTTGCCCAGGCCGCCGGCGTCGACCCCCACTCTCTCGAGCGCCCGCCGGGCACTCTGTGACGCGTCACCGTTGGGCTTCATCCACACGTGCTCGCCGGTATTGAGGTCGATCGCGGTAATGCGGCCCCAAGGCGGCTTGACGATCGGCAAGCCGCCCATGCGCGGCGCGCCGAATGCCGCCCAGTACCGCATGTCCGACTCCTCCGGGTCGGGCTGTGTGACGGCGAGCGACGCAGCGTTGGTGGCGGAGGATACATAGAGAATCCCGGTTTCGGGATCGGCTACCGCGCCTTCCCAGTTGGCGCCGCCGGTGACCTGCGGCAGCATCAGCGTACCCTGGGTGCCATCCGGGCCGTCCTTGACGGAAGGCGGCGTGAACAGCGGCCCCATTCGGTAGTCCGCGATCGCCGCCAGCGCCTGCCGGCGGAGCTCGGGAGTGAAGTCGAACAGATCGTCTTCGGAGAAGCCCTGGCGATCGAACGGCGCCGGTTTCGTGGGATGCGGTTGCGTCGGTGCGGTTTGTTCGCCCGGCACGTCGGACGGCGGCACGGCGATCTCCTCGATCGGCCAAACGGGCTCGCCGGTGACGCGGTCGAAGACGAAGGTGAAAGCTTGCTTGGTGACCTGGGCGACGGCTTTGATCGGCCTGCCGTCGACCGTGATGTCGATGAGGATCGGCGCCGCCGGGATGTCCCAGTCCCAGATGTCGTGGTGAATGAACTGGAAGTGCCACACCCGCTCGCCGGTGCGCGCATCCAGGCACACCAGGCTGTCGGCGAACAGGTTGTCGCCCGGCCGGTGGCCGCCGTAGAAGTCGCTGGTGGCCGCCTCCACCGGCAGGTACACGTAGCCAAGCTCGAGGTCGGCGGCGAACGGCGCCCACACGCTGGCGTTGCCGGTGTAGGCGGCCGAGCCTTCCTCCCACGTGTCGTAGCCGAACTCGCCGGGCTCCGGAATGGTGTGGAACGTCCACAGCAGCTCGCCGGTGCGGACGTCGAAGCCACGTACGTCGCCCTTGACGTTGCGGTACGACGGCGGGTTCATGCCCACTTCCTGCGCCGAACCGACGACGATCACGTCGCCGACAACCATCGCCGGCGAGGTGTTGCCGATCCTGCCGATAGCCGACATGTCGCCGCGCAAACCGACCATCAGGTCGACGACGCCGTCTTCGCCGAAGCTCGACACGGGCCGGCCGTTATCGGCGGCAATGGACACCAGGTGGTATCCCGGCGTGATCAGGAAGATTCGGTCGTCGCCGGCGCCGTCGTTCCAGTACGCAACGCCGCGCCCGGAGGTAAAGCGTGGCGCCCCGCTGGCTCGCTCACCCTCCTCGAGGCGGAACGTCCACAGGGTCTCACCGGTGCCGGGATCGATGGCAACCGCGCTGCGCGTCTGGCCGGCGGCGGCGTACAGGACGCCATCGACCATCAACGGCGTGTTCTGGTTGCGCGCCTCGGGCTGCGGTCCGAAGTTCCGGCTCGTCCAGCGCCAGACGATCTCCAGGTCGCCGACATTGTCGCGATTGATCTGATCGAGCGGCGAATAGTGCGTCGAACGTGAGTCGCGGCCCCAGTTGCGCCATTCGCCGTCGGCGGCCCCCTGCTGGGCTGATCCCGAGTCCGCGCCACCGAGCAGCGCGGACATCACCAGCACAGCTACGAGCACAGTGGAGTTCTTCAACATGTCATCGCGGTATGGCACAAGTGTTCCTTTCCGGTGGGGCGTGCGCTCGTATCTTAGCGAACAGTGTAGCTAGCGCCACCCGATACCGGGCGCCGCAGTTGACGCAGCGGCCTCCGGACAGCTTCACTAATGTCGGACCAGTCCACGGGCCACCCCCGACGATCGGAACGATCATGCAAGGCTTACAGCAACCACTGATAGCCGCCGCCGTGTTGTCGCTCTTCGCTCCCCTGTACGCAGGCGCTCATGCGCCGACGGCTGCGCCGGGGCCCGCCGCCGAGCAAGGCCCGGACCTCACGCGGGCCACGAAGATCGCCACCGAGCGCTGTTCCGCCGACCAGTGGGTTCTGCTCATCGAGCCGAACCACTCGACGATCGGGTTCTCGATTCCGATCATGGGCGGCATCACCAAGGTCACCGGAAAGTTCACCGACCTCGACAGCGTGATCTGTTACACCGAGGGTGACCTGACGGCGTCGTCGGTGAAGCTCGTTATTCAAGCCGCCAGCGTCGACACCGGGCTCGACGGGCGCGACCGAGACCTGAGCACGACCAAGTTCTTCGATGTCGCCCGCACCCCGGAGATCATCTTCGAGAGCGAGCGCATCGAGCAGCGCGACAAGCAATGGTTTGCGGTCGGCAGCCTTACGATGCGCGGCGTGACCACGGCCGCGGAGTTGCCGTTCGTGCTCACCGGAGAACAAACAAACGACGACGGCAGACCGATGGTCGGCGTGGCGCTGAGCTATACGTTCAACCGGCACGACTTCGGGGTCGGTTCCGATTGGGTGCACTCCGAGATTCCCGGATTCCTGGGCGACGATGTGACCGTCGAGGTGTTCATGTACACCCGCTCGGGACGCACCCTCGAGGAACTGCAGAGCCGCTAGCGGCAACGTACGGCGACAGCGTCGGGCCAGCGACCCCGCGATACCGTTGTCGGGCTAGCGACCTAACGGCCTAGCGTCGCGCTTCGCCGCTCCACTCATAGGGCCCGTCGATCGTGATGTCGTACAGGGCATCCGTGTCGACCGGCATCTCCGTGTCGCCGGGCGCGACGCCGTTGAGGTTGAAGATGTAGGTCAGCACATCGACGTACTCTTCGGGCTTGAGGCTGCCGGGGTTCTCGTAGGGCATCGTGTCCCGCATGAGCTGGACCAGCTCACCGACGCTCGCACCGTTCCAGCCCTCCATGTAGGCCGGACCGAAGAAATCGGTCGGGTGGCACTCGACGCACGTCTTCTCGAACACAGAAACGCCGCGCTTGATCTGCGGCTCCGTGAACACGCCGTCGTGAATGGTCTTGGCGGCCGCTTGGGCGGCGGCCGCGAGACCCGCGGCCGCCGACACCAATAGTATTGCCGCCACCACAAAGGCGGCCCGATTCCTTTGGCTCATGCCGTTTCTACGCTGCCTCGGCTGCTGCCGGAACGCCCAACACCTCACCGAACACCTTGGTGGCCCGCTGCATGTCTCCGATCGTGCTTATGGAGATACGCGCCCAGGAGTCCTGGTACGGCGGGAAGTTGCGACCGACCTTGATGTAGTGCTCGGCGCATGCGGAACGGAACTCGACGGCGTCCATCCCCGTTTGCACGAAGATGAAGTTGCACTGTGAGTCCGTCGACGCCATGCCGTGCTGCTTGAACCAGTCGATCGTGTAGGCCCGCGCGGCGGTGTTGCGCTCGCCTTCTTTGGCGATCCGATCTCTGTCCTGAAAGGCGGTCACCGCCCCCAGGAGGCTCGGAATGTTGAGGCTGAGCCCGTAGTGCCACGTACGCATCTTGGCGATGGCGTCGGGATGGGCGACCGCCCAACCGATGCGCATGCCGGCCATGCCGAAGCCCTTGGAGAACGTACGCGCCACGATGACATGCGTATCGCTGATCGCCCGCGGGATCTGCGTCTCGTGGTGCGGATCGGTGACGTAGTCGTGATACGCCTCGTCAACGACGATCATCGTGTCGGGCGACTCGCTGCGCACGCGCTCGATGAACGACCCCACCGCCTCGGCCGAGTGAATCGTGCCGGTCGGATTGTTGGGATTGTTCAAAAACACCATGCCGGCGCCCTGCGAGGCGCCGGCCATGGCATTCAGGTCGAGCGACATGTCGGCATCCAGCGGCACTTCCTCTACGGGATGACCGATGACGTTGGCGTACTGCGTGCACTCCTCATACGAAGGAGCACCCGTCACCAGCGCCTTGGTCGGCGACGTGAACACCTGCGTGCAACTGCGCAGTATCTGCGTCGAGCCGTTGCCGATCATCACGTTTTTGGACGGAATCCCCACCACCTCGGCGATCGCACCGCCGACATCGACCCCACCGGGGTAACGTCCGGCGCGACCACCCTCGAGCGCCTGGCTCATCGACCAGATGACCTTGTCACCGGGGCCCAGGGGGTTCTCGTTGTTGTGCAGCAGCAGCGGCCGTTCGTCCTGCGGCAACGCCATCGACCAGGCGCGCGCAATCGATCGCGGCCCGTCGTAGGCCATGATCGCCGCCGCCGTGACGCCGATACCCGTTCCCTTGACGAAGGAGCGACGCGATACCTGCTTCGGATCCATCATGTCGATCTTGTCCATGGTTTCGCGCATCGTTATTGCCCCCTACGACCCTGCATGCTCGTTACGCCGAGCACTTGGCCGAACACCTGCGTGGCCCGGTGCATCTCGTCCATCGTGCCGATCGAGATGCGCGAATGGGTCTTTTCCATCGGCGGGAAGTTGCGACCAACGCGGACACCGTGCTCGCGACAAGCACTCCGAAACTCGGAAGCCGGCCGTCCCAGGTCGACGAAGATGAAGTTGGTCTGCGAATCCATCGGCGTGAAACCGGCACGTTCGAAAAAGTCCACCGTGAACTGCCGGGCTGCCGTGTTGCGCTCCTGCTCTTTGGCCACGAAATTGCGCTCTTGCAGGGCCGAGAAGGCCGCTCCGACACCCGGTGTGTTGGTGTTGAAGGTGAGCGAGTAGCGGCTCAACGTGCGCATGGTCTCGGAATGCCCGACGCCGTAACCGACGCGCATGCCCGCCATGCCGAAGCACTTCGAGAACGTCCGGGTTACGAACACGTTGGGCGTTTCGAGCGCCAGGTTGACTGCCGACTCATAGCCGGAATCGGTGACGTACTCGTGATAAGCCTCGTCGAAGTGAATCACCGTGTCCGGCGACGTGCGGCGGACGGTACTGACGAACGCTTCGATGTCCGACGCCGTGTGCAC
>CBDUXW010000181.1:0-6643 GCA_965371275.1 uncultured bacterium
CGCGTCTGTCGTTTTTTGTCTGGGGCGCGCCCCCCGACGCCGAGCTCGTCGAGCTGGCCGAACGGGGCCGGCTCGCGGACGAGGGCACGCTCGCCCGCCAGGTCGAGCGCATGCTGGCGGCGCCGCGTGCGGAAGCGCTGGGCACGCGCTTCGCCGCCCAGTGGTTGCGGTTGCAGGATCTCGAGAAAGCCCACCCCGACGCCCTGATGTTTCCCGACTTCGACCAGCAGCTTGCCGACGCGATGCGACGCGAAACGGAGCTGTTTTTCCACGACCTCGTGCAGCAGAACGGCAGCGTGCTGGACCTGTTGACCGCCGACTACACGTTCTTGAATGAACGCCTCGCCGA
Source organism: uncultured bacterium (assembly GCA_965371275.1). Lineage (GTDB taxonomy): Bacteria > Acidobacteriota > UBA890 > UBA890 > UBA890 > CBDCBL01. The sequence goes on from CBDUXW010000181.1 coordinate 350, forward strand.
TCACTACGGCATTTCCGGGGTAACCGGGGAGGAGTTCCGCCGCACCGCGCTGTCGGGTGAGCAACGCCGCGGTGTTCTGGGGCACGGCAGTATTTTGACGATGACGTCGCATGCCAGCCGCACGTCGCCGGTGTTGCGCGGCAAGTGGGTGATGCAGGTGCTTCTCGGCAGCCCGCCGCCGCCGCCGCCGCCCAACGTGCCGGAGCTCGACGCCACCGCCGAGGCCGACGAAGGGCGCCTGCTCACGGTGCGCGAGCGCATGGAGATACACCGTGCCAACCCGGCGTGCAACGCCTGCCATCGAATGATCGATCCGATCGGCCTGGCGCTGGAGAACTTCGACGTCACCGGCGCCTGGCGCATCAAGGACAATGGCGCACCTATCGATGCCGACAGCGAGTTTTACGATGGTCGGCCGCTGACCGGCTCTGCGGACCTGCGTGCGGCGCTGCTCGAATATTCCGACGCCTTCGTCTCGACGTTCGCCGAGAACCTCATGTCGTACGCGTTGGGTCGCCGCATCGAGTACACCGACATGCCGGCGATACGTGCCATCGTCCGTGATGCTGCGGCTGACGACTACCGGGTCAGGTCGTTTATCGCGGGAGTGGTCAACAGCGCGGCGTTTCAGAACAATGACCAAGTTCAAAATACGGAGGCCGCCGCTTCGAGCAACGCGAAGCGATAAGATCTCCGCACGCTGAAACCGATTGGATCGAGGAAAGCCGATGTACATCAGCAGAAAAAGCATTCCCCGGCGCACGGTGCTGCGCGGCATGGGTGCGACCGTCGCGCTGCCGTTCCTCGATGCCATGATTCCGGCCCTCGGCGGTTTCCGCCGCGCCGCTCCGCAGACCGATCCGCCGCGGCTGGTGTGTATCGAGATGGTTCACGGCGCCGCCGGCAGCAACGAGTACGGCGCCACCAAGAATCTGTGGGCCCCGGCCGAAGTCGGCCGCGACTTCGACCTCTCACCCAGCGCCCTGAGCCCGCTGGAACCCTTCCGCGACAAGCTCACCATCATCAGCAACACGGACTGCGTGCAGGCCGAGGCGTTCGAGGCCAAGGAGATCGGCGGCGATCACTATCGCTCGAGCGCGGTCTTCCTGACCCAGTCGCATCCGAAGCAGACCGAAGGTGCGGACGTCGTCGCCGGTCCGTCGATGGACCAGCTCTATGCCCGGCGCGTCGGGCAGGACACCCCCATACCCTCGATGCAGTTGTGTATCGAGAACGTCGATCAGGCCGGCGGTTGCGACTACGGCTACGCCTGCGTGTATTCCGACACGATCAGCTGGGCCTCGCCCACCGATCCGTTGCCGATGATCCGCGATCCGCGCGCCGTTTTCGACCAGCTCTTCGGCGCCGGCGGAACTCCCGAGGAACGCGCCGCCCGTCGCCGGAGCAAGCGCAGCATTCTCGATTGGATCACCCAAGAAGTGGCGGTGATGAAGAGCCAGTTCGGGCCGGCCGATGCCGAGCGCATGGATCGGTTCCTCACCAACATCCGTGAGATCGAGCGTCGCATCGAGCGCATCGAGGAGCGCAACTCCAGCGGTGAGTTGCGGGAGCTCCCCGAGGCTCCCGCCGGCGTGCCGGATTCGTTCGAACAGCACGTCATGTTGATGTTCGACCTGCAGGTGCTGGCGTTTGCCGCCGATATCACGCGCGTCTTCTCGTTGAAGCTCGGACGTGACGCTTCGGCGCGAGTCTACCCGGAGAGTGGCGTGGAGCGCGGTTTTCACCCGTTGTCGCACCATGGTGGCAACGAGGAGCGCGTCGAGGAGTTCAGCGTCCTCAACCGCTATCACGTCGGCACCGTGCCCTATTTGCTCGAAAGTCTGCAGGCCAACATGGAGGGCGACGCCAGCCTCCTGGACAAGACCATGGTGCTGTATGGGTCGCCGATGGGAGATCCCAATCTCCACAACCACAAGCGCTGCCCCCTGTTCGTGGTCGGCGGTGAGAAGATCGGCCTCGACGGCAATCTTCATCTGAAGGCAGAAGACGGCACGCCAATGGCCAACGTCATGCTGAGCCTGATGCACCAGCTCGGGCTCGACGATATGGAGAGCTTCGGCGACGGCACGACCGCGTTTTCGTTGTCGGCCTGATGCGGAGACCCGCGGCGGAGGTAACGGATATGCGCAATGCCTTCCATAAGTCAGCCGGAACGCCGGTCCTTTCCCTGGCCTTGATCGTGGCGCTGTGCACGCCGGCGTTGCTGGCCGGCGCGCCCGTCGAGTCCCCCGTCGCCGACGCCGCCATGGGCGGCGATGCGGACGCCGTGCGAGATCTCCTACGCGCGGGCGCCGACGTCAACGTGCCTCAGGGCGACGGCATGACGGCGCTGCATTGGGCAGCGGCCAACGACGTTCCCGAGATGGCCGCAATGCTGATCTACGCCGGCGCCCACCTGGAGGCCGGCACGCGGATCGGTAGCTACACGCCGTTGCACCTGGCCAGCAAGGAGGGCAACGCGGCCGTCGCGGCGACTCTTCTGGAGGCCGGCAGCGACGCCAACGCCGTGACCACGGCGGGTGGGGTAGGGCCGCTCCACCTGGCGGCCGGCAACGGCAACGCCACGGTCGCGGCCCTGCTGCTCGATCACGGGGCAGATGTCAACGCCACCGATTTCGCCTGGGGGCAGACGCCACTCATGTTCGCTGCCGCCGCGAATCGCATCGACGCGGTGAACTTGCTGTTGCAGCGCGGCGCCGATGTTGCGAGCGCGGCGCTGGTGATCGACGTGGTGGCCAGGGAAAAGGCCGACACCGACTACATGCGCCGCAGGCGGCAGGAGCGGGCGGCGCTCCGCGCCGTCGATGAACGGCAAGAGGAGCAACAGCGCCGGGCCGAAGGCGGCGGCGCCGAAAGCGAAGAGCTCGACGGCGGCGCAGAGACCGAGGGCGAGGCGCAGCCCGAAGGCGAGATGGCGGAAGAGGCCGGCGAGGAAACCGAAGGCGAAGAGCCGGTCGAAGGCGAAGCGGTTGACGAGGGCGAAGAGGAAACGGAAGCCTCCGAGGCGGGCGCGGACGTAGAGGAAGCCGCTGCCGCGGAAGCCGCCGAAGAGGGGGCCGAGGAAGCAGCACCGTCCGAGACGGAGGAGCCCGAGAACGCAGCGGAGGAAGCCGAGGAAGTGGCCGCGGAGGCGCCGGGCGAAGAAGCAGCGGAGGGCGCCGTTGCGGGTGAGGAAGAGACGGTTGCAGGCGAAGAGGGCGAAGCCGGAAACGAGGGTGAAGCCGGCGAAGAGGGTGAAGCTGGGAAAGAGGGAGAAGACGAGGCAGACGACGAGAAAGAGCCGGAGCGGCCGCCCACCTACGGCGAGCTTGTCGGCGGTCACGGCGGATTGACCGCCTTGCTCTACGCCGCTCGCGAGGGCCACGCCGAGACCGTACTGGCGCTGCTCGACGCCGGCGCTGACGTCAACAAGGCGAGCGGTGGCGACCACACGAGCCCGTTGCTGATTGCGACGCTCAACGGTCATTTCGATCTGGCGATCGCCCTGCTGGAGCGTGGCGCCGACCCGAACCTGGCCAGCGACGCCAACGCGACGCCGTTGTATGGCGCCCTGAACGTTCGCTGGGCGCCGCGTTCGGCGTATCCGCAGCAGAACGCCTACAGGCAGCAAGAAACCACCTATCTGGAGCTGATGACGGTGCTGCTGGAGGCCGGGGCCGATGCCGACATTCGGCTCAGCAAGCACCTCTGGTACACCTCGTTCAACTTCGACCATCTGTTGAAGTCGGCCGGGGCGACGCCGTTTTGGCGTGCCGCCTACGCTCTGGACGTCGACGCCATGCGACTGTTGGTGGCGCACGGCGCCGACCCTGACGTCCCGACTCGCAAGCTGCCGCGGCGCGCGCGCCCGCGCCCGCAGGGCGAGGACGGCAAGAAAGAGGAAGAGGAAGATCCTTCGGGAGTACCACCGGTTCCCGTCGGCGGTCCGGCCGTCTATCCGTTGCACGCCGCCTCCGGCGCCGGCTACGGCGAGGGGTTCGTCGGGTACGCGCATCAACACGTTCCGGACGGCTGGTTGCCGGCCGTCAAGTACCTGGTCGAGGAGCTCGGCGCCGACGTGAACCTGCGCGATCACAACGCCTACAACCCGGTTCATCATGCGGCGGCGCGCGGCGACTTCGAGATGGTGCTCTACTTCGTGCGTACGGGCGCCGATCCGACGGTCGTCAGCCGCAAGGGCCAGACCACGGCCGACATGGCCAACGGGCCGGTACAGCGCATCCAGCCGTTCCCGAAAGCCGTGCAGCTCCTCGAGTTGCTGGGCGCCAAGAACAATCACAACTGCGTTTCCTGCTGACCCCCTTCGTGTCAATTATTCCAACCATCCGATCGGCGGATCCGCCGGGGAGAGTACCTGCCATGCGCACAACACACCTGCTGCTTGCGGCCATCATGATCGTCTCGCTGGGCACCGGCTCCGGCCTGGCGCAGAGCGCCGAGATGAACTTCTTCATTACCAGCGCCGGACCCGGTAATGGCGCCGATCTCGGAGGACTGCTGGGCGCCGACCGGCATTGCCAATCGCTGGCGGCGGCGGTGGGCGCAGGCGGTCGGACCTGGCACGCGTATCTCAGCGCTGCGGCCGCCGACGGCGAAGCGGCAGTGAACGCTCGCGATCGCATCGGCAGCGGCCCCTGGTACAACTTCAGTGGCGTGATGGTGGCCGAGAACGTCGACCAGCTACACGGCGACAACAACTTGACGAAGGAAACAATCCTCACGGAAAAGGGCGACATGGTGAATGGTCGCGGCGACAGCCCGAACATGCACGACATCATCACCGGTTCGAACCTCGACGGCACCCTTTTTGTCGGTGACGGAGATACCACCTGCGGCAACTGGACCAGCCATGGTGAGGGCAGCGGCCGCGTCGGTCATCACGATCGCCAGGGCGGTGGTGACAACCCCACGTCGTGGAACTCGGCGCACAACTCGCGCGGTTGCAGCCAGGAGAACCTGCAAGGCACCGGCGGCAACGGGTTTTTCTACTGCTTCGCCGGCAACTAGCGCTCGGCGCCGGGTCGGGAGCGCCGGCTCCACCGGATCTGCGGGCGACAGCATCGTCGGGCCGAGAGGACAACGCCGCCGCGTCGTACGAGGCGACATTGGTGACGGTAGTGACTACAATTTGAGGGTATTTGGCGACATTGCCTTCCCCCTCTTTTTCGCAACGCAGCAAGGAGATTTCCCAATGGTGCGATCCGCACGAGTCATCTGCGGACTGTTTCTGGCCATCCTGGTGGCCGGTTGCGGCTCCACGAGTATTCGCGAGTCGTGGACGGCGCCCACCGCCGGCCCGATTGACTTCGACAAGATCTTGGTCGTCTTCATGGATACCAATGAAGGCAGCCGGCGCGCCGCCGAGGACGAGCTCGTCGGCTTGATCGATGGTGCCGAGGCCGTGGCGTCGTACACTCTGTTTTCGGGCAGCGAGATTTCCAACGCCGAGGCCAACGAGGCAGCCATTCGCCGCAAGATCGATGCCGGAGGCTTCGACGGGGCCATCGTCATGCGCTCGGTAAGCGAGACGCAGAAGCTCAGCTACTCGTCCGGCATGGCCTACCCGATGCACTACGGCGGCTTCTACGGCTACTACGGCTACGGCTGGGGCATGGCCTACAGTCCCGGATACATGCGCACCGACACGATCGTGAGCATCGAGACCAACGTCTACGATCTGAGCACGGACGACGGGCTCATGTGGTCCGGCATCAGCGAGACCTACAATCCCTCTAATGCGGCCAAGATGACCAGAGAGATTGCCCAAGCGGTGGCCAAGGAGTTGCGCCAGAACGGGTTGATCAACTGATCGGTCACGGAAGCTTCCGCGAGTAGCGCCTTGCGCAGAAAGGCCCGCCCGGTTTCGCGCCGGGCGGGCCTTCTCGTTTGGTGCCGTCGTTTTTCGTGCGCTGAGCTACTGCCCGCCGCGCGGCCAGGGTACGCCCATGTTGTCGGTCGTTACCGTGCCCATGCCGGTGTAGACGAACTTCTGCACACGCTTACCTTCGTAGGTCTCGGTCGTGAAGATATTGCCCTGCGAGTCCGTGGCAATGCTGTGCACCGCGAAGAACTGGCCCGGCTGGCGGCCGCCGTCGCCGAAGCTGTACAGCACCTCGAGCGTGTCGCGGAGCAAGACGTAGACCTTCATGTTCTGGCCGTCGGCCAAGTACATGAAGGTTTGCGCTTCGTCGGGTGAGAAGGCGACGTCCCAGGTGGAGCCCTGCGACAGCGTATTGGGCGCGAAGAAGGCCTCCTTCACGAACGTGCCGTCGG